>NZ_JAQNCQ010000144.1:0-11134 GCF_028368005.1 Geitlerinema sp. CS-897
ACTTACTATGCAAGAAATCGCTGAAACCCTTACAGTATAAGAGTTTTTGCTAAACTGTATAAAAAGGCAGCTCAAATCGAGAAATCCCTTGCCAGATAAAGGCTACAAGCATTTACCCTACACACCAAGGTCGGAAGAGCCTTAAAACAATATCGTCAGACTGGGTTTTCCTCTCTTCCTCTGTTTTCCCTTTTGACAAATAAACAGCCACTTGAATTATGGTTTTCTCAGACATCCTGACCGGTTCCAACTTCGATTTTGCTATCACCACAACAGGCGATGACGTTTTAAACTTTGCCGAACTCTCTAGCGAACAGCAAAACGCACTGTCAGGTTCGCCAGGAATCGATGCCGTATTCCTGGGAGGTGGCAACGATATCGCCCAAAACGACAACAGCCCTCGCATTTATTTCGGCAACGCTGGAAACGACGTTATAGCAGGCGGAAGCGGAGCCGACACCCTCGTTGGCGGTCGTGATAACGATACGTTAGATGGAGGTGGAGGAAGCGATCTGTTACAGGGCGATCGCGGAAACGATCTCCTGATTAGTAGTGGCGGCGATACCTTAATTGGGGGAGCCGGAGAAGATCTGTTCGAGCTATTGATTAAAAAGTCAACCAAAAAATCCCAGATCGGTAACTTGCTGCCCGAGATCCCCGGCATTTTGGAGATGTCGGGGATCTGGCTCGAGTTTTGATACATATTTTATGCGTTTTGTCAATCCCCGGTCTCGAAAAGTTTTCTGCACCATTGAGAGAGAAAACTTAGTGCGATCGATCGTCTATTCGCCTTGATTCAGCCGATTCGATCTGGCTAATCCGTCGGATCTTTCCTATTGTGTTCAATATAGGCGATCGAGAAATTCGGGACGAGTCGATCGATAATCGGGACAGTCGATCGCCCGTTCGGACAGAGCGGTTTTTGGATGAACCGGACATTTAAGGCGATAGTCGTTCGTGAAAAACTTGCAATCCGTACAGGGAATACGGTGCATCTCTTTAGCGCGACGAACCCCCGAACTCACAGCCGCGACGGTATTCGCCACGATCGCAAGTACGATCGCCCAAGCGCACACGAAACAAATCGGCACGAGATAAGGTTGCAGCGTTTCAATAAAAGGACGCAGGAGTTGCAACACGGCGCAGCTCTCCTTCGATAGTGCCAGCAGTACGAAGCGTTCACTCCATTGTAGCGGTCAACGTACTGGCACAGGCGATCGCTCGATGTTTCCCGAGCTGCAAATCCCAAAGTGGCAAAACCCGACCGACAAACCGTAGTTTTTCACGGCGATCGGCCGTACAATCGAAGGTGTTGCTGAGATGTTTGGAGCTTGGTTATGACTCTACAACTCGGAGATATCGTCCCCGATTTTACGCAAGACTCCTCTGAAGGAACGATAAACTTCTACGAGTGGGCGGGCGATAGCTGGGTCGTGCTGTTCTCGCACCCGGCGGACTATACCCCAGTCTGCACCACCGAACTCGGTGAAGTCGCAAAACTCAAAGGTGAGTTCGAGCAGCGCAACGCCAAAGTTATCGCGCTGAGCATCGACGACGCCGCATCGCACAAAGGTTGGATCGGCGACATCAACGAAACGCAAGCTACGGCGGTTAACTATCCCATTCTCGCCGATGTCGATCGCAAAGTCTCGGATCTCTACGGGATGGTTCACCCCAAAGCCGATCCCAACGTCACCGTTCGGACAGTTTTTGTCATCGATCCTCAGAAAAAACTGCGTCTGACTATTACCTATCCCCCGAGTACCGGACGCAACTTCCAAGAAATCCTGCGAGTTATCGACTCGTTACAACTGACGGATAACTACAAAGTCGCAACGCCTGTCAACTGGAAAGACGGCGACGATTGCGTGGTCGTCCCCTCGATTTCTACCGAAGACGCACAAAAGCAGTTTCCCAAAGGGGTTAAAGAGGTCAAACCCTATCTGCGGATGACACCACAACCGAATAAGTAGGGTGCGTGACTTGAAAAAATAGGGTGTCGAACGTGAGACCGATCGATCTGTCACGCACCGCCAATGTACACCGCCCACATACAAGGTGATGAGGGGAGAGAATTGATAATTAAACAATTTCTCTTCCTCTCCCCTGCTTCCTACATCTGACGAACCGTCGGTTGTCCGTCTTTGACTTCTCCGATTAACACCACATCGGCGACGTTGACGAACAAGCCGTTTTCTAAGACTCCGGGGATGTTGTTGAGGTTTTTTTCGAGTTCGGCGGGATCGTCAATTCCGTTGTCGAACTTCACGTCAACGACCAAATTTCCTTGGTCGGTGACGACAGGCCCGGCTTTTTTAACGCCCATGCGAAGGCTGGTTTTTCCGCCGAGGGCTTCGATTTTTCGCATTACAGGCGTCATCGCCATAGGAAGAACTTCCACCGGAAGCAGGAAATTTAGATTTAACTTCTCGACGATTTTCGACTCGTCTACCACCACCACGAACTGTTCGGCGAGGGAATCGACGATTTTTTCTTGGGTGTGGGCTGCGCCACCGCCTTTGATTAGCTGTTTTTGGGGATCGACTTCGTCGGCGCCGTCGATGGCGATATCGATGCGATCGACTTCGTCGAGGGTGGTGAGGGGAATTCCGTACTCTTTGGCGAGTACTCGGGCTTGAAACGAGGTGGGAATCCCTTTAATGTTTTGGAGATCGCCATTTTTGAGACGTTCGCCGATATATTGAATGGCGTAGGCGGTGGTCGATCCCGTTCCCAAACCGACGATCGATCCCGATTTCACCAAGTCGGCGGCCGCTTTCCCGACTTGCTGCTTCATCACTTTGACTGCGTCTTCACTCATCCTGGCTGTTCCTGTTTCCGTTGAATGCGTCAAAGACGATCGCGCCTCCTGTTACCTGCGCTACCGTCTCTACAACACTTTACCCCGTGAGGCGTCGCTTCAGAAGACGCGCGATCGCCCGAGTTTCGTTTTTCTATGTTTCCTACTCGATAGACTGTGAACGAATTTTCAGGATCTCATCCGATCGCTGGTGTGGACGAAGTCGGACGCGGTGCGCTGTTCGGCCCGGTGGTGGCTGCTGCCGTGTTACTCTCGCCAGAGGGGGCGATCGCCCTACAACACCTCGGCGTCACCGACAGTAAAAAACTCACCGCCAAACGCCGCGAAACCTTGCGCGATCGCATCGCGGACATCGCCCTCGACGGTCGCATCGGCGTCGCGACTGTCGAAGAGATCGATCGCCTCAACATCCTACAAGCCACGTTACTGGCGATGAAACGCGCGATCGAGCAGCTTACCCCAACACCAACGCTGTGTCTCATCGATGGAAATCGCCCCGTTCCCGATTTAGCGATTCCCCAACGAACCGTTATCGGAGGCGATCGCCACGAAATCGCCATCGCCGCCGCCAGCATCGTCGCCAAAGTCTGGCGAGACGCGGAAATCGTCCGTTTGGCCGCCGACTATCCCGAGTACGACTTGGCCAAAAACAAAGGCTACGGAACCGCCAAACACCGTCAGGCGTTACGAGAATTCGGTGTGTCTCCCCAACACCGCCGTTCCTTCGCCCCCTGTCAAATACCGTCAAAACAAACACGATCGAGACCAAAACAGTCAACAATAAAAGACGAACCGAGACTTTTCGACTAACACCAACATGAGACCGACTGCAATCCGAATCGCCGTTATCGGAGACGTTCACGACCAATGGGACGATACAGACGGCACGATTTTAAAACAATTAAACGTTCACCTGGCGTTGTTCGTCGGCGACTTCGGAAACGAGTCTGTTGACGTGGTCAGACGGATCGCTCGACTCGACCTTCCCAAAGCCGTGGTGTTGGGAAATCACGACGCTTGGTATACCGCCACCGATTGGGGACGGCGAAAATGTCCCTACGATCGCACCCAGGAAGACCGCTTTCAACAACAACTCGATCTGTTTGGGAGCGATCGCGTCGGGTACGGCCTGCGAGATTTCCCCGAACTCGGCGTCTCCGTCATCGGCGGTCGTCCTTGTAGTTGGGGCGGCCCCACCTGGAAGTACACCGACTTTTATCAAACCTGGTTTGGCGTCAGCAGCTTTGAGGAATCGACCCAACGCATCGTCGAAAGTGCCAAACGCGCCACCTGTAACACGCTGATTTTCCTGGGACACAACGGTCCGACGGGGTTGGGAGACGCCGCCGAAGACCCCTGCGGCCGCGATTGGAATCCCCTTGGTGGCGACTTTGGCGATCGCGATTTCGCCGAGGCGATCGCGACGATACGCGGCGACGGAAAATCAATTCCCTTGGTGACGTTCGGCCATATGCACCATCGCCTCCGCCATACGAAAACTCGTTTGCGTCGGTCGGTTTGCTTCGATGACGCCGGAACGCTGTACTTGAACGTCGCCAGCGTCCCTCGGGTGATGGAAATCGATCGCCGCATCGCCCGTAATTTCTCGATCGTCACCTTAGAAAACGGCTGTGTCACCGACGCCGCTCTCTGCTGGGTAGACGACGACAGCCAAACCTTGCAAGAAATTCCCTATTTCGATCGGGCCGATGAAGAGTTGACCGGTTGACGGGAAGAAGAGCTTTTTCAATGAAGAGGGGAGAGTGAAGAGTGGGGAGTTCCCATCATTTTATCATTGACTGGTGACTGCAAAAATGCTATAATGGGGAACGGACTCTGTGGAGAGGTGGCAGAGTGGTCGATTGCGTCCGACTTGAAATCGGATGAAGCGCAAGCTTCCGGGAGTTCGAATCTCCCCCTCTCCGTTTTTTAGCAGTTTTTTTAACGATCTTGCAGTTTTCGCTGAATGAGTTCGGCGATATCTCGGTTGGCTTGGAGAACTGAAGGGAGCGATCGTTGGCGATCGCCGTCCTCTGCGGTCGTCCCTTTACGGCCGAGGAGAAAATAAGTCTTCATATCGCCTTTGCCTTTGACGTGAATCGTCCCGCGTTCGGCGAGAACGAACATCGAACGAATGCGATCGTAGGTATCGGCGGACACTTGAATCTGACCGGCGACGCCGTGGGATTCCATGCGACTGGCAATATTCACCGTATCTCCCCACAGGTCGTAAACGAATTTTTTCAGGCCGATCACCCCCGCTACCACCGGCCCGGAATGAATTCCGATCCGAATATCGAGAGAACTACGAGTTTGGCGGTTGAACTCCGTAATCACCTGCTGCATATCCAAGGCCATTTGTGCGATCGCCTCGGCGTGGTTCGATCGGGGTTCGGGGAGTCCGCCGACGACCATATACGCATCGCCGATCGTTTTGATTTTTTCCAAACCGTGACGTTCGGAAAGGCGATCGAAGGCTGAAAAAACGTAGTTGAGTAACTGGACTAACTCCGTCGCGGGAATTTGAGACGACAGCTTCGTAAATCCGACGATATCCGCAAACAGAATCGTCACGGAGGTATAGTCATCGGCGATAGTTTTCGATTCGTTTTTCAAACGTTTGGCGATCGCGGCCGGTAAAATATTGAGGAGAAGTTTTTCCGTTTCGATTTGTTCGCGACGTAGTGCTTCTTCAGCGAGCTTGCGTTGGAAAAACTGACCGATTTGATTGCCCACCGTATCCATCATTTGCAGGAGTTCCTCGTCGCGATCGAGCGTGTGTTGGCAAAACAGCGTCAAAACGCCGATACGTTCTTCATCGACTTGAAGCGGACAGAGAACCACCGTCGCCAACAACAACTGTTCGGAAACGGCCATGCGATCGCTGGCGATATCAGTTTCTGCGATCGTCAACCACAACGCCTTCTCTTGTTGCCAAGTTGCGTTCACCCAACCACAAGAACGTCCGAAAGTGGCAGGAGACCAACGCGACGTATCGATAAACGGCTTAGCCCACAAATCTACACAGTTTAAATTAGAGCCGTGTAAATTCCGATGGTGTAAATTTCGACCGTGTAAGTGTTCTGGAGAAATCTTCTCCTCCTTCGCTTCGATCGTCGTTGGCTGCCAAAACTCACAGAGATCCCAATCGAGTCCTTCACAGAGTCCTTGCAGAAGTTTCGGGAGAGCTGACGCAAAACTTTGCGACTGAGATAAAACATTTGTGATCGTATTTTGCGCCATCAACCGTCGTTGAGCGCGATAACTTTTCGTGATATCTCGTCCGATATAAATAAACTGAGCAGGTTCGTCAGACTGTGCTAGTTTGACCGAACAAGAAAACGAAACGATCGCCTTACGGTTGTCCTTACAACGACAAACCAACTCAATATTTTTAAGAATCTCTCCTTCATCTTCAAACAGAAATCTTTGAATTTCAGAAATATTAAAATTTTCGTCTTCTAAAATATCAATAAAAGGACGTCCGATCAGTTCCTCTTCGCGATAGCCCAACAAATCGAGACCGTAAGCGTTCGTTTTCACGATCGTTCCCGACAGCGAGGTCACGATGAGAGCATCGGGCATCGATCGCACCATTTGTTCGACATAGGCTTCCGAGGCCGACAGCTTTTCAACGAGCAAACTCATCTCGTTCGACGATTGCACGAGGGTTTGTTCCAACTCCATACGATGGGTCACGTCTTCGAGGAACAACACCAAGCCTTCCCGTGCCGCAGCCGTTGCGTCGCGTACCACGTACAAATCCAAATAGCGCATCGTTCCCTCGCGATCGCAGCGAACGATGGCGGGTAGCGAAAAGTTGTCCTGTTCGCCAATTTGAATTGCCTCGAAAACTGCTTCGAGTCCGCACAATTCCGGCAACAATTCAAAAATATCCGATCCCGGTGCGATCGCGTCTTCGAGACCGATAAAATCAGTCGCCTGTTTCGAGACCTCGATCGTCGAAAATAAGCGATCGATAGTAATAAACGCAAGGTGAGGTAAAACAGAAAAGCGGGCGATCTCGGGATTCATGAGCGTTCGTCGCGATCGAAAAACGATGTTTGGCGTTAGCTTCTGTCTGTTGCCGACAGAAAACTCCACCCTTTATCAATACTGTAACGTTTCGCTTTCTCCGGCGGGATTGGGCGGTGAAATTGCCTCCCCAGATTGTCCGATAGGCGATCGGGCCGAACGTCTCGCGATCTCAGTTCTCGCAAAACTCACGCGATCGGGGCGGGGTTGGCTGGGAACTCTCGCATCGACGATACTGTCGATAGTCCGGGGAGGCAGACCGAATCCGCTACGATTTGAGATAGTTAGCGACAAACTCTCCGTATCGCGATCGGACTTCGGCCGGCAATCCCGAAAATCCTTGTCGAGACAGGCGTTTGCCCCCGTCTCGAGGCGGACAGCATCGTTGGAACTCTTCCGTTAAGTCGCTCTCTGTGGTTTCGTAATCAAAGGTGATTTCTTCACCGGCCGCGATATCGACGATCGCGACGAAATCGTAAGCCCCGAAGCTGTTATCTCGCACGCCTGTATTTGGGTTGTCAGAATGGTTAATGCGAATTGCAGGTTCGTCCATCTCAATGTGAACGTCCCAATCGACCTGAATCGAGTAAATCGTGCGCTCGGGCAACACGCCGATGCAGCGTGCGACCACGACAGTCTCACCTTTCTGGAAGTCCCGAGTGGCAAAGACTCCCAAGCCCTTTTGTCCAGCAGGACGAATTTCCACGTGGAAAACGGTATCTAAGCTCATGTTGGGTCGCGTTCCGTCCGACGCAAGTTTTGTTTCACAAACCAGGGTGACATTCGAGTGGTACGACCGTCTAGTATGTCAGATTTATGTTAAAGAGTTCCTTCGCGAAAGCGTTACAAGGTCAACTCGTGCAAATCTTCAAGCAAACTTTCGCTAAAATTTTGCCAAGTCGTGTCGAGTCCAGTTCGTCGCAGCAGGGAAAACTGGTCAGACTGGCTCGCGTACTGGCATTGGCCGCTATGGTGATGGCGCTCAATACGATGGGCTACACCTTGGCCAGTTCGTTGTTTGTCAGTCACGTTGGAACTGACGGCTTACCCCTATCTTACGTGCTGGTGGGGTTAGCTTCGACCCCCGTATACGGCGTGTTTTCCCGTGTCGCCGATCGCGTTCCCCACCCGCTGCTATTTCGCTATTGGTCGGTGGCAGCGGCGGGGGTGGCCTTGCTATTTCGGCTGTTGCTGTTTTGGGACGTGCAGCCAATTTATTACGCCCTCTTCGTCGGCGTGTATTTTCAGTGGACGCTACAACTCGATATTTTGTTGCCGACCCTGATTTCCGACTATTTTACCTCTCGAGAGTACAACCGCCGCGCCCCTTTTATTACGATGGCGCAGGCTGTCGGCGGTTTGCTCGGAGGCGGTCTCGTCAGCGTGTTGGCACGGTTTGTTGCCACGCAGGATATTTTGCTGTTGCTGCCCATTCTGTACTTGTTGGTGTTGGGGCAAGTATGGAATTTAGAACGCCGCGAGAAACCGATTCCCCCCGAAGAAACCGTTCAGACGGGTCGGGGGGACTCCTTACGTTCGACTGACGAACCGCCGCCGTCTCCGCTGCGCCTGGCCGAACAGTATCCGATCGTGAAGTTTTTAGCCGGAAGTACGTTTCTGTGGATCGTGCTGTACAGCTTGGCGGAATACTTGTATTTCGGTGTTTACGCGAGAACGTTCGCCGACGATCCCCAAGGGCTGACGAGCTTTTTAGGGGCGTTTAGTGCGGCTAACAGCGCTCTGCAAATGCTGGTGTTGTTTTTTCTGACGCGGAAGCTCATCGAAAAGTTGGGAGTCGCGCGGGTCAATTCGATTTATCCAGTTTCGACGTTTTTCTCGTTCGTGGGGTTGTGGGTGTTTCCGTCGTTCCCCGTGGCGGTGTTGGCGCATTTTAACTCGTCGACTGTCGATACGGCCATCGACCAACCGGCTTATACGTTGGTTTACAATCCCATCCCCAACCGCTACCTCGGACAAGTCCGCGCCGTCACGAACGGGCTGTGTTATTCGTTGGGACTGGCTGTTACGGGCGGACTGCTGTGGGTGGCGAGGCTGTACGTCAGTTTCGAGACGATCGCCTTAATGGGAATGGCGGTCGCGGCGTTTTTTGTCGGGGTGCGCTACAAGTTGGGTCAGAATTATTATCGATCGCTGCTGTCGGGACTGCGATCGAAAACGGACAAACTCGACCTCGAGGCGGTGCGTGAGGGGTTGATGCAGCTACCGGAAAGCCAAAGCGTACAACTGGCTCAAATGCTGAGTCGGGGCGATGCGAAGGAAAAAAGGGAAGCTTTAGAACTGGCCGTCTATTTACGGAGACCCAGTCGCCTGTTAACGGAAATCGACGGACTTCTTGCCGAAGCAGATGTTTCTCTGCGTCGGGGAATTTTGCGCTTTTTCAGCAAGACGACGCAAGATGCGGGGGTGACGCGATATCTGCGGGCGAGTTTGGCCTCGGCAGAGGAGGAACGACAATTGATGGCACTAGAAGCCCTCGTCGCGCGAAAGGAAGCGTTGGCGGTCGAGGACTTGCAACGACTCAGTTACAGCGATCGCCCGGCGCTTCGCGCGTTGGTGGCGGTGGTGGCACAGCACCGGGGCGATCTCGACGATCGGTTGCGCCTGCACTGTGCGGCGGTTTGGCAGTCGGATATGGACGACGAAACGAAAAAGGTCGTGATTCGCGGCATTCGCCATACGGGAAATCCCAACACGATCCCGCAGTTGTTGGAATTGTTGCAAGATGCTTCGGTAGACGTACAGATCGAAGTGTTGAAGGGGATGGCGGAGTTGACGGCTGAAGGGGACGAAACCCTCGGAGAACTGGCCGTGCGGTTTTTGGAACACCCGAGTCCTCAAGTACGCGTGGCGGCGATCGATTTGTTGGGGGCGATTCGATTGCCCCAGTTTTGGGAGTTTTTAGCGCGGGGATTGGAAGATTTGGATGTAAACGTACGTCTGCGATCGGCGGCGGCACTGGCCAACTACGAGGAATATAATTTGGAGCGGTTGGCTCGGGTGTATTTGTTCGGGGCGCGGGCGGACGTTTCGGAAGCGGCAGTCGCGGCGATCGCCAACGTGCAAACGAGCCAGGCGCTACACTTTTTGGAAGATTATTTGCAGCAGGACTATGAAGCCGCCGAGTCGATTCAGTTGTGGTGGCAGCGCATTCCCGCTCGATCGGAGTCTTGGCAGCCGCTGGTGATGGTGTTTCGCGATCGCAGCCAGCGGATCGTCAATCGGGTTTTTCACGTGTTGTCCTGTTTGGGAAGCCGTCACGCCTTGATGGAGGTGCGGCAGATGCTGCACGCACGAGACGAACGCAAACGCGCCAACGCCGTCGAAACGTTGGCGTCGATTCCTCACCGACGGTACGTGATGCCGATTTTGCCGTTGGTGGAATATCCTGAAGGGCGATCGCCTGTGGCGGAACTCGACGCCGATCGCGCCAAGTTGGTGTTAGAGGAGTTGTTGGGTTCTGAGGATCGATGGGTGCGCGTGGGGACGCTGTTGGTGTGGACGGCCTATCGCTATCCGTTACCGGATACGGTGAAGCGAGAGCGCGATCGCATCGTTAAAAGTGTGGTTAAAGAGGCGTTTGCGGCAGCCACGACCGGACGGATTTCAGATTTCTCGATCGGTCGCGTGTTGTTTTTAAAAACAACACCTTTGTTTCGCGATCTGTCCCTCGACGAAGTGTGGTCTCTCGATCGCGGGTTTCAGTTGAAAACTTATGAAGAAGGGGAGGTGGTTTGTCGAGAAGGGGAGGTGGGAAACACGCTCTATGTGTTGTATCGCGGTCAGTTGCGCGTCACGTCGTCGATGGAGGAAGAAGAAAGATATCTGACGTCGGGAAGCTATTTCGGCGATAGCGGTTTGTTTGGGGACGTTCCTTATGGTGCCACGGCGATCGCGGACTCGGCGAGTCAACTGTTGTGTTTGACGAAAGACAGCTTCGACGTTCTGATCGATATTTTGCCGAAACTGCCGAGTTGTTTCGCGTTAGCGACGTTCAACAGTGAGTTCTAAAAACTTCACAAACTGTCATCCACACTCTTTACATTTAAATTCGGGTTTTTTGCTATAAATATTTTCATTTTTGATGATTTAAACTGAAATGTCTTCCCCGAACGTTGTCCTATCCAGATTCTTCGCAGTACTCCAGCCATAGCTGAAAGCTTGGCTGGTGGTGTAGCGAAGTGCGACCGAGGGGAGTAACCTACAAAAGATTTGCTACAGTTTAGATATGCTAAACATGACGTGGGAATTTAAGCTAGA
>NZ_JAQNCQ010000145.1:0-15456 GCF_028368005.1 Geitlerinema sp. CS-897
AATATACGTCAGACTCCAGGCAAGAGTTTTTCTAAAGCCCCATAGTGGAAACAACTTGGGGGTGTTGCTGGGTAAAAGTTCCCAGAACACAGCGAGAATGCCGCCTGTCGCAAGGGCTAACGCCTTGTAATAAGACACCTCTGCCTCGCGCCCTAGCAGGTGGGGTGAGCTTCATCCAATAGATTCCTCAGCTCTAAACTTGTAGGAAATCGTGCTAGATTACGACGTTATCGTGTGTGGTGCCGGGCCGTCTGGCGCGACGGCGGCAGCCAGGGCAGCTCGAGCCGGATTGCGGGTGGCATTGCTGGAAAAACGGGCGTTACCCCGTCACAAACCCTGTGGGGGCGGAATGCCGATGCAAGTGGACGCGTGGCTGCGCGATCTCTTTCCCGATACGGGGGTTGAAGTTGCGGTCGAATCTCAGGTGCGCCAGTTGTGCCACACGTGGAATTTCGGCGAAGCTCATGTGGGATCGGTCAATTTACCAGAGTCGCCTCGGGATTTATCGCTGTGGATGGTACAGCGTCCGCTGTTCGATAACGCCTTGGTTCGTCAGGCGGTTCGTTGCGGGGCGCAGTTGCGAGATGGGTTGACGGTGCGATCGCTCGATCTCGACTCGCGAGGGGTGACGGTTCGTGCCTCTCGAACGGGCGATCGACGAGAGAGTTTTACAGCGACAGCGCGACAGGTTATCGGTGCAGACGGGGCTAACGGGATCGCGGCCAATGCGGCGAATTTGCGGCAGCGGCGACAGTTAGCGATCGCTATGGAAGTCGAACTGCCTTACGATTGGCACGCATCCCCGGACAGGTTACGCCCCGACGTGGCGCATTTGGAATACGGGGCGGTACGCCGAGGCTACGCCTGGATTTTTCCGAAAGGAGAGAGTTTGAACGTCGGGGCTGGGGTGTTCCATCCACCAAAAGGGAAACGGGGGGGAAATCGGTTCGTTCGCGACGAGTTGGAACGGGCGATTTTCGGCTATTTCGATCGCTTCGATTTAAACGTCGATCGCGCAGCGTTGAAGTTTTACGCCCATCCTTTACCGCTCTGGCAAGGCAAAGAACGCCGCCACAGTCGAGATGGACGCATTCTGCTCGTCGGTGACGCGGCGGGACTCGTCAATCCCTTTTTCGGAGACGGTATCCTTCACGGCATCAAAAGCGGTATTATTGCCGCCGATTGTATTGCCGCAGGCTGTCCCCAACAGTACACGGCGCAGTTACACGCAGAAGTGGCAGCCAATTTCAATGCAGCGCGATTGCTGGCGGCGTTTTTCTACCGCTTCCCCGACTGGTGTTACCGTCACGTGGTACGACGTCGCGACGGCACTCACATCGCAGCGCGACTGTTGGCGGGAGATTTGCAGTTTTCCGAGATCGTCGGAAAGTTTGTCGGCTACGTGGGACAAAAAACGATTGACGGTGCAATCTCGCACTTGGGCGCACCGTTCGGGGCGAGTCGTTAGAAATCACCACCGTTTCCGCCACTACCCCGTATTAGATGCCATTTTTACCCGAATTTTTCTTTCTTCTCGGTCTTAACCCCTAACCGATTCCCGACTAATTTCATCGTCCTCTTGTAATACGGAATCCAGGTTTGAAAACCCTGTTTTGCAGCCCTCGCTGTAAAGTCCCTGTACGCCAGGACTTACATTGATTTTGAGCGATCTCGTTAAAAGGGGCTATGGTGTGCGGATTCCGTATTATCCCGATCTCAGGTTTAGGAATAAAAAACCCCGCTCTCAGAATACAGAGAACGGGGTCGCCTTGAGATGCTATACCCGTGGCAACAGTTGAAAACCCCTAGGCTTTTGCCAATTCCTTCGTTTCCGCCGCTTCGGGATTGGCCAACAGCGTATCCGCTTCGGACGGCGGCACCACCTGCCAGAACTGCGGCAGATACACCGACCAATTATCGAGAATCTGCTGAGCTTTAGCACTACCCCGGTCGGCGTGGGCGCGAATCAGGGATTTTAACTGTTCCTCGCCCGCAGACGTGCAAACCCGCTGAATTGTCACGATTTCCGGGTTCACTTTTGCCGGGAAGCTATTGTCTTCGTCGAGGAAATAGGCCAAACCGCCCGTCATACCCGCACCGACGTTGCGTCCCACCGGTCCCAACACGACGACAGTTCCACCGGTCATGTACTCGCAGCAGTGGTCTCCTGCCCCTTCGACGATCGCCTGACCTTTAGAGTTGCGGACGGCAAACCGCTCTCCAGCGCGACCTTGGGCGAAGAGGATACCTCCAGTTGCACCGTAGAGACAGGTGTTGCCCAAAATGGCGTTTTTCGACGGGTCGAAGTCCGTACTGGCTGGGGGTTTGATGCAGATTTCGCCGCCGTTGATGCCTTTGCCGACGTAGTCGTTGGCTTCTCCTTCGAGGGTAATCGACATTCCCGAGAGGGTGAACGCGCCGAAACTTTGACCGGCACTGCCTTTAAAGGTCAAGTCGAGCTGTCCTTCAAAGCCGGTGTTGCCATATTTCTCGGCGATCGCACCGGAAATCCGCGCCCCGACACAGCGATCGGTATTGACCAACTTCACTGTTTTGGCGACGCTGCCTTGGTTGTTGATGGCGTTGGCAATCTCGGCGTCGGCTAACAACTCGTCGTCGAGAACCGCCCCGTTGCTGTGAACCGGTTGCGGCGTCACCCAATCGCGATTTTCCGACTGGGGCAACTCCAGCAGACAACGCAAGTCGATCGCCTGTGGTTTGGTCAGTTTCACGTTCTCGCGGGCTTTCAGCAGGTCAGAACGTCCGATGAGTTCGTTGAGGGAGCGATACCCCAATCGCGCCAGGAGCGATCGCACCTCTTCGGCCACGAAGACGAAGAAATTAACCACGTGTTCGGGCATTCCGGGGAACCGCTTCCGCAATTTCTCTTGTTGCGTCGTCACGCCCACCGGACAACGGTTCATGTGGCAAACCCGCGCCATGATGCAGCCTTCGGCAATCATGGCCACGGTGCCGAAACCGAATTCCTGAGCGCCCATCAATGCCGCCATCACGACATCCCATCCGGTGTGCATTCCGCCGTCAACCCGCAACGTCACGCGCTCCCGAAGGCGGTTTTCCATCAGAACCCGGTGAACTTCCGTCAAGCCCAGTTCCCAGGGACTCCCGGCGTGTTTGATCGAACTCAGGGGAGACGCCCCAGTGCCGCCGTCGTGACCCGAAATTTGAATCACGTCGGCGTTGGCTTTGGCCACCCCAGCGGCGATGGTTCCAATCCCCACCGAGGACACCAGTTTCACGGAAACCCCCGCTTTCGGGTTGATTTGATGCAAGTCGAAAATCAACTGCGCCAAGTCTTCGATCGAATAAATATCGTGGTGGGGCGGCGGCGAAATCAAGGTCACGCCGGGTTTAGACCGCCGCAACATAGCGATGTACTCGCTGACTTTCCGGCCGGGCAACTGCCCGCCTTCGCCAGGTTTCGCCCCTTGCGCCACTTTAATCTCGATCTGTTTGGCGTTCATCAAGTACTCCGGCGTCACGCCGAAGCGTCCCGACGCCACCTGTTTGATGTAAGAAGACGCCGTATCGCCGTTTTTCAACCCCTTCAGGTGGGGCAACAGTGTCGAGAAGCCGTTGTCGTCCACGTCGTCGAGGACTTTGAAGCGAATCGGGTCTTCGCCCCCTTCCCCAGAGTTAGATTTTCCGCCGATGCGGTTCATGGCGATCGCCAGCGTCTCGTGAGCTTCCGGCGATAGCGCCCCCAGAGACATTCCCCCGGTGCAGAACCGTTTGAGAATCTCTTCTGTGGATTCGACCTCTTCGAGAGGAATCGGATCGCGATCGCTGTCGAAGTCCAACAGATCTCGCAACGCCGCCACAGGACGGTTTTCAAGCTGTTCGCGATAGACCTCGTAATGGTCGTACTGACCGTCTCGAACGGCTTTGTGCAACAGCTTCGTCATGTCGGGGTTGTTACCGTGATATTCGCCCCCTTTGCGGTGTTGGACGAAGCCGTAATGTTCCAGTTTTTCCACGTGGGGAAACGCCCGTTTGTGGAATTCCAGAGTTTCGCGACCCAAATCGGCCACCGTCAAACCGCCGATGCGAGAGGTAGTGCCTTTCATCCCCAAATCGATTAACTCGCCGCCGATACCGATCGCCTCGAAAATTTGCGCCCCTTGGTAACTCGACAGCAGCGAAATCCCCATTTTCGAGAGGATTTTCAGCAAACCGGCTTCGGCCGCTTTGCGATAGTTCTTCAGGGAATCGTCGAGGCTGAGGTTGGGGAGTTTTCCGGTTTTAATCAAAGATTGGGTGCGATCGTCGTGCCACCACTGACGCAGGGTTTCCCAAGTCAGATACGGACAGACCGCACTGGCACCGTAGCCCACTAAACACGCGTAGTGGTGGGTACTCCAGCACTGGGCGGTATCCACGACGATAGAGGCTTTCATCCGCAGTCCACGAGCGATGAGGTGGTGGTGAACGGCCCCGACGGCCAGCATCGGCGGGATGTAGGTATGGGTTTCGTTCACTTTGGTGGGGTTGCCGCTGTCATCGATGCGATCGCTGAGAATTAGGACTTCCGCCCCGGCTTCCACCGCCGCTGTCGCTTTCGCACAGAGGGCTTCGACAGCACCTTTGAGTTTGTCGCCGCCCCCGTTAATCTCGAACAACGTCGATAACGTGGCGGTCTGGAGAACGCTGTTACGAATTCCGGCCAGTTGGTCGTCGCTTAACAGAGGACTCTCGATTTTCAGCAGGCGATCGACCCCAGGAGAGCGATCGAGCAAGTTGCCCCGGCGTCCTAACAACATCGTCAAGGACATGACCAGCCCTTCCCGCAGCGGGTCGATGGCGGGATTGGTGACTTGCGCGAACCGCTGTTTGAAGTAGTCGTACAGCAGGCGCGGTTTGTCCGACAGCACCGCTAAGGGGATGTCGTCGCCCATGCAATAGGTGGGTTCTTTGCCATCAGTGGCCATGGGAACCACTACCATGTCCACATCTTCCTTGGTGTAACCGAAGGTGGTTTGCTGTTGGACGAGGTGGTCTCCTTCAAGCTCAAAAGGAATTCCTTTCCGTTCTCCCATCAGCGGACGGGCAGCCGTCCATTGTCCGTAGGGATGCTGGGCGGCCACTTGCCGTTTGATATCCCAGTTTTTAAGGACTTTGTGGTTTTCGAGATCGACGGCGATGGTTTGTCCGGGGCCCAGACGGCCGTTTTCGACGATCGCGGCCGGGTCGATGTCGATGGTTCCCGCTTCGGAGGACACGATCACCATGCCATCGCGGGTGACGAGGTAGCGAGCCGGGCGCAAGCCGTTGCGATCGAGTCCCGCCCCGACGATTTTACCGTCGCTGAACGCCAGCAATGCCGGACCGTCCCAGGCTTCCTGCAAGCCGCTGTAATACTCGTAAAAATCGACGATTTCGGGATAGGCTTCCAAGGCGGGTTGGTTCATGTACGCCTCGGGAACCATCAGCATCAGGGCTTCTAGGGGCGTCCGTCCCGATCTCACCAGCAATTCCAGCACGTTGTCGAGGTTGGCCGAATCGCTGTTACTGGCATCGACGACCGGTAGTAAGGTGTTGATGCGATCGCCCCACACGGGACTCGACAGTTCCGCCTGTCGCGCCTTCATCCAGTTGATGTTCCCCAGCAGGGTGTTAATTTCGCCGTTGTGACCCAGCAGGCGCATCGGTTGCGCCAACGGCCATCGCGGCATGGTATTGGTACTGAACCGACGGTGGTACACGGCAAAGGAACTGACCGTATCGGGGTTTTTCAGGTCGAGGTAAAACTCACCCAACACCGCCGCGCGAACCATCGCTTTATAAACGACGGTACGGTTCGAGAACGAACAAATATAGAAGTTGTTGCCCCATTCAATTTCGGCGACGTCGTCGAGAACTTTTCCCACAGACCGACGGGCTAAATACGTCGCGCGTTCGAGTTCGTCTCCTTCGAGGCGGTCGTGGCTGACGATAATCTGTTCGATTTGCGGTTGCAGTTCTCGAGCTTGGGGACCGAGAACGTTGGGGTTGACGGGGACGACGCGCCAGCCTAAGACGTTAAATCCTTCCTCGGAAAAGACGCGGTTTATCGTATCTTTGGCGTGTTTGGCAGTTTCCTCGTCTTGGGGGAGAAACACCATCCCCACGGCCATACGCTCGCGCACGGGTGTAGCGATTTCCCGTTCGTCGAGCCATTGTTCGACGAGTTTCCACGGCACGGCCATGAGAATTCCCGAACCGTCGCCGGAGTCGTAATCTGCACTGCACCCGCCTCGGTGTTCGAGACAGGAGAGGGCGCTGACGGCTTTAGCCACGATGTCGTGATTGGCTTGCGCGTCCACAGCGGCGATAAAGCCGACGCCGCAGGCATCCCGTTCTTCGACGAGCCAGCGTTGTCCGTCTCGCGCGTCTGTGGCCGAACCCCCGACATCGCGGTGAGTTGCGGCTAGATCGGTTAAGTTGGGAGAAAAAGCCTGTTCGTTCGTGTGCTGGTAGCGATCGCGATTTACGCCCATTCGATCCATATTGATTCCTCGTTCGTTGTGTAACTCTGGCACATCTCGTTGGGTGAGCAAGGCAGCTCGCTCGTTCCGTTACTGCCCTCAGCGTCAGGTAGGGTCTGCGCCGGTGGCCGATACTCGCGACTCGACGAATCGCGCGCAAACGAAACCTTCGTCATGGGGAAGTCGCGCGATATCTAGCCGCATCAGCGTCGGTCTTCGGGCAAAGGGGCCGGTTAAGAGCGATCGGGGTGTCGAGAAGTCGGCGAGCCTACGCCGGAGCGTCGCGACTGCTTTTCGGAGCTAACGCTACCGCATCGAGAAAATGAATGCGATATTTTTGGCTAGAAAACAATCTAGGACTGGACGCGGTTGGTTATAATACAGTCTGTCTAGCCCTGACGACAGCCGCTCCTGACCACTAAATCAAGTGTAGAGCATAAATCTTAATCGAAAGTAGCCCGTTCTGGCAACGCGGGTAATGGTTTGATGACGAACGATCGCGTTCGGGCAACGGGTCGGGTTGGGATGGACGGCGATCGTCTTCACTTGGCGCGTCCGAACTTTCCGAGAAACGAGATCTTGTAGAACCGAGTCGGTTGTCGCGTCCACCTCAATTCTTCCTAAATCGTTAAATACACAGCAAACTCATCGAAGGATCTGGTAGTCTGACATCGCTATACCTGTACCGGAGTGCAGAACGAGGAGTTCGAGATGTACGAAAAGATTACCCCCCCGAGCGTCGGTGAAAAAGTCACGTTCAAAGACGGCGAACCTATCGTTCCCGACAATCCGATCGTGCCGTTTATTCGCGGCGACGGAACGGGGGTCGATATCTGGCCGGCGACGCAAAAGGTCATCGATGCGGCTGTCGAGACGGCTTACGGCGGAAAACGGAAAATTAGCTGGTTCAAAATTTACGCCGGAGACGAAGCCTGCGAGCAGTACGGACAGTTTCAATATCTGCCCCAAGATACTCTCAACGCCATTACGGAATACGGCATCGCGATCAAAGGTCCGTTAACCACTCCCGTCGGCGGTGGTATTCGATCGCTCAACGTCGCTCTGCGGCAAATCAACGACCTTTACGCCTGCGTGCGTCCCTGTAAGTACTACGCTGGAACCCCCTCACCTCACAAAAGCCCGGACAAACTCGACGTCATCGTCTACCGGGAAAACACTGAAGACATTTATTTGGGGATTGAATGGGCGCAAGGAAGCGATATCGCTGAAAAACTCATTCAACATCTCAACGACGATTTGATTCCCGCCACGCCCGAACACGGTAAAAAACAAATTCGCCTCGACTCGGGAATCGGCATCAAACCCGTTAGTAAAACGGGATCGCAACGGCTCGTCCGCCGCGCTATCAAACACGCCTTGCGCCTGCCCAAAGAGAAGCAAATGGTGACGCTGGTGCATAAGGGCAACATCATGAAGTACACCGAGGGGGCGTTCCGCTCCTGGGGTTACGAACTGGCGACGACGGAATTTCGCGACGAGTGCGTGACGGAACGGGAATCGTGGATTCTCAGCAACAAAGAAGCCAAGCCCGACATCACCGCCGAAGAAAACGCACGCAAAATCGATCCGGGTTACGCTTCTTTGACACCGGACAAGCAAGCCGAAATTCGTCAAGAAGTCGAGGACGTTCTCGCGACGATTTGGGAAACTCACGGTAATGGAAAATGGAAAGAGAAAGTGATGGTCAACGATCGCATCGCCGACAGCATTTTCCAGCAAATTCAAACTCGTCCGGCTGAATATTCGATTTTGGCGACGATGAACCTCAACGGCGACTATCTCTCGGATGCGGCTGCGGCGATCGTGGGCGGTTTGGGCATGGCTCCCGGAGCGAACATCGGCGATAACTGTGCCATTTTCGAGGCGACTCACGGCACGGCTCCCAAACACGCGGGACTCGATCGCATCAATCCCGGCTCGCTGATTTTATCGGCGGTCATCATGTTGGAATATATGGGATGGAACGAAGCGGCAGCCCTGATTGAAAAGGGTATTGGTACGGCGATTTCTAACGGGGAAGTTACCTATGATTTGGCCCGGTTGATAGACCCGCCGGTCGAACCGTTAAAGTGTTCGGGGTTTGCCGACGCGATCGTTTCTCACTTTGAGGATTGAGGGAAATCCATCGTTTTAGAACGACCATAACTCCAAAAAAACAGGTCAGTTAAAGCAAATGAGAACTCTGGTTTTTCAACGAGCTGGAGTTCTCGTTTTTGGGACTTAGTTCGTTCTCGAAATCACATACCGAAGAGAGTTTGAGAATAGATCGCCAAACAAAAACACCTGAAAATAACAGAAAAATCGTATATTCTCTTGCGCTGAATCTTAAAATATAGTAAATTACAATATCGAGCGAATTGCTCGCTTTGAAAAAGTTGTTGTTGTAAATCGTTAAATATTTAGATCGTGGAAATAAAAGAAATCTTATCCGAACTGCAAACGCCGAGCGACGAGCTGCCCCGTCACGCCATCGAACGAGCGATCGAAGAACGGGAAGCCATTACCCCCGAATTGCTCTCCGCCCTCGAATATACAAAAAACAACCTAAAAGAAGTATACGAAGGCGAAGAAGAGTCGTATTTACCAATGCACGCCCTCTATTTGCTGGCGAAATTTCGGGAAAAACAAGCTTATCCCCTCATCGTGGATTTGTTCGACCAGACTGGCGAAACGCAAGTGATGGCAGAAGAGGTCACGGGAGATATCATCACTGAAGATTTGTGCCGGGTTTTTGCCTCAGTTTACAACGGCGATCTTTCGCAACTTCAACAACTCATTGAAAATAGAGAAGTGAGTGTTTGGACTCGAGGAGCGGCCATCGATGCTTTGGTGATTTTGGTCGCTCGGGATCTCCTCGAACGGGAACAAGTCGTTCGATATTTTAAAGAGTTGCTTTCGGGAAAACTGAAAGGCGAGCCGAACGAGTCAGATCTCTGGTCGATGTTAGTAAAAGCCTGTATGAATTTGGGCGGAGACGAACTTAAACCCGAAATCGAACGCATTTCTGAAGTGGTATGGGTTGATGAAATTTCGGTTCCTCCAAAAGTGTTGGAAGCTGCGTTTCAACTTAGTCCAGAAGAAGCTTTGACTCGACTTCGCGAAAGCTCTGATTATACGTTGATTGACGACCCAATCGCCGATCTGGAAAAATCGATACTTTTTATGAATCCGCAGGTGTTTTTACAACACAGCCCGTTTGCAACCGCCCAGCAAGCTCGGGTGATGGAAGCGATGCAAGTGCAAGAGAAACTGCAAACGACATCTGCTTCATCTTCGGGGGGGGACGATCGAAAACTCTCTGCGAATTCTCCCAAAAAAGTTAAGCAAAAGCAGCAAAAACAGGCTCGTAAGACGAATCGATCTAAATCGAAGAAGAAGAAGAAGAAAAAGTAAGCATTTCGGACAAGAAATTCGTCGTACGAACGCTGGCGGAGTTCTTGTCATCAACGATAGAAAAACGCGCTGTCCTTCTTTTCTATCAGTTCACAATTTTCGCTCGGACAGTTTTTTACCAAACTTCGGATACAAACCATGCAATTACACGAAATTTTAAACGAACTCCGTACCTATCGCGGTACGTTCCCTCGCTACGCTGTCAAACAGGCGATCGAAGAGCGGGAAGCCATTACCCCCGCCTTGTTAGAAGCTCTTGAATATGGAGCAAACAACATCGAAGAGTTGTGCGAGGATACCACCGCGTATTTACACATTTACGCTTTATACTTGCTCGCGCAATTTCGAGAAAAGAAAGCTTATCCCGTCATCGTCAATTTCTTCTCCCAAACCGGCGACAAACAGGAGATGCCAGAGCAAGCCACGGGAGATATTATCACAGAAGACCTATGCAGAATCCTCGCTTCTGTGTGTTACGGTGATATTACACTCATTCAACAACTCATTGAAAATCCAGAAATTAATGAATGGACGAGATCGGCAGCCCTAGATGCTCTCGTGGTTTTAGTCGTTGAAGACGTACTTCCGAGAGAAGAGGTCATTCGATATCTGGAAGAACTGTTTTCTGGAAAGCTCGATAAAGAACCGGATGACTCTAAGATTTGGACTTATCTCGCCAGGACGAGCTATTATTTGTGCGCGATCGAACTCAAGCCTTACATCGAACAAGCTTATAAAGACGATCGAGTCGAAACATTTTTTATTAGTTTAAAAAATATCAATCGGGCGTTTGAAGAAGGTGTAGACGCAACAATGGCACGGCTTCACAAGAGGGGGCGTTATACTTTCATCAACGATACGATCGCGGAAATGGAAAGCTGGGCGTGTTTTAAGAAAACTCAAAAACGCTCGCTTCTCACCCCTCCTAAATTCGATAAAACGGTGCAACCTAAAGCTTCGGGATTTGCTGGGGGGCAGTCTTCGGGTTCGTCTAAGTCGAGTCGCAAGAATCGTTCAAAAAAGAAGAAAAAGAAGAAATAACACTACTGGCGGCGTTTGAGAACTCGCAGAAGTTCGATCGTCGTGTCAGGAAGGGGGGCGATCGCGGCGATCGCTTCCCCAGACACCGGATGTTCTAACGTGAGCTTCCAAGCGTGTAGGGCTTGTCCCGGTAAGTTGACCCCCACAGATCGCCCGGAACCGTAGACTGGATCGCCCACGATCGGATGTCCGATGGAGGCGCTGTGAACGCGAATTTGGTGGGTGCGGCCGGTTTCGAGACAAAAATGAAGTAACGCATAGTTTCCGAGCCGTTCTCGGACTTGCCAGTGGGTCACCGCTACTCGTCCGCCTCGGTCTTCAGGGACGACGGCCATTTTTTTTCGATCGACCGGATGGCGTCCGATGGGACGATCGATCGTACCGCTGTCGGCGTCCGGGGAACCGTAGACGACGCCGAGATATTCCCGACGAGCCGTTTTGGCCTTGATTTGAGCTTGTAAGTGCTGGTGGGCGACGTCTGTTTTCGCCACGACGATCGCTCCCGTGGTGTCCTTGTCGAGACGATGAACGATACCGGGACGTTGGACGCCGCCGATTCCCGCGAGGCGATCGCAATGAGCTAAAAGGGCGTTAACGAGAGTATCTTGGCTATGTCCGGGGGCAGGATGTACCACTAATCCGGCCGGTTTGTTTACAATGAGGAGGTGGTCGTCTTCGTAGAGAATCTCGAGGGGAATTTCCATCGGCTCGAGTTCGAGCGGTTCGGCAGGTGGAATTTCAACCTGAAGGCGATCGCCCGCGTAGACTTTCAATTTTTTCGAGGTACAGATTTCGTCGTTGACGCGCACGCACTCCCGTTCGATGAGTTGCTGCACGCGCGATCGCGACAGTTCGCTGAGGCGATCGGCCAAAAAGCGATCGAGACGCGATCCGTTGGTCGTTACATTTAGGGCGATCTCAGTCATCTCAGGATCGATAACAGTGTGGAATATTCCCGATTTCGTTCGATGAATTCTGCTTATCTCTTCTTTTTCCCGATCGCAGTGGCAGATTTATCTTCTATAATCGCTATTCGACAGCAAAAACAGCCGTCGCTCGGCACTCAATTGTACCCTATCGGACTGTCTGAGTTTTAAGATTTTTACAATCTAACGACTCTCGAACGCCAGCAAACCATCGCGCATTCAAAAATGGGAGCCTAACATGAACGACACTATGGTTTTAGGGTTGTTAGCGGGAACGATGACGACAATTGCCTATCTCCCGCAGTTGATTAAAACCTGGAAATCGAAGTCTGCCGACGATATTTCTTGGAGTATGCTGGTGACGTTGTGTCTCGGCATTTTACTCTGGCTGGTTTATGGGACATCCGTGCAGGATTTACCCGTGATTTTTGCGAACTTGGTTACGTTGATGCTATCTTCGGCGATTTTAGGGCTGAAGATTCATTACCGCGTTCGGCGAGCCTCGGTCGATTCTTAGGGCGAGCGAGTTTTTTGGACGGGCGATTTCGACAGCCCCCTTTTAGGGCTGAGAGCGTTTCGGGAAAGCTCCAAGATTTGCTAAAAACAAGGTTAGAAAATCGCTTTCTGCGAGGCGCTTTGCGTTCGCGAAGAAGTTCGTTCGGCCATTTTGGTAAACATAGAGGTTATGGGTGAGGTGGAGTTCGCCGTCGCTCGAGCCAACAGTCGCGCGATCGCCGAACGGTTTTAGACTTGGCTCGAACTCAGCCAAGAGAGAGGTTGGAAATCGAGAACGATGCGCGATCGCGTCTCTTCACAATTGGCGATCGCACTTCAACTCGATTTACGATTTACTCCTCAGACAAATGCGTAAATGAGGTTTGTTTTTAATATCGAATAAATTACTGGCTTGTACGAGCTGGCTGAGTTTTTTATACCCGTAATTGCGCGGATCGAACGAGGGCGAAAGTTTTGTAAGCTGAGAACCTACCGCTCCCAAACCTACCCAGTCGTCGTCGCCGCTGGCGGCTTCGTAAGCATCGATTAAAAGTTGGTGATAGCTCGATTTCGATGCGTGATTTTTCGAGGATGCTTCCACATCTTTTTCAGTTTCAGGATGCGCCTCGAGGATTTCAGTGTAAATGAATTTATTGCAAGCTTTGACAAAGGGAGAAGGGGTTTTCTGTTCGCCAAAGCCGTAAACTACGAGTCCAGATTCGCGAATGCGACACGCCAACCGCGTAAAGTCACTGTCGCTCGAAACGATACAAAAGCCATCGAAATTTTCGGTATATAGTAAATCCATAGCGTCGATAATTAAGGCGCTGTCGGTGGCATTTTTTCCGGTGGTATACGAAAATTGTTGGATGGGTTGAATGGCATGACTGAGAAGTTGCGATTTCCACGAGTTGAGTCGCGTACTCGTCCAATCTCCATAGATCCGTTTGACGTTAGCCGTTCCATATTTGGCAATTTCTTTTAATAAGGCGTCGAGAAGCTTTGCATTGGCGTTATCTGCATCGATTAAGACGGCGAGGCGATCGGTGTGAAGCTGTTCGTGAGAATTCATCGAAACATGCTAAGGGTATGGTGGGAGAGATGGGGAAACGAGTGTCGATGACGGACATCGATCGCTCGGTCTCCACCGTTCTTCAACGACATTCGATCGATTACATTTTAATTTCAACTGCGACACCATAGCGGGAACCGTTTGACAAAACGGAAACTTCGACGAAGCCAATGGATTCGACCTCGGCCTCGACTTTGCAACAGAAGCCGAAGCTCCGAACAGGTCGATCGCGTTTCCCCAAGAGCTTTACACTATATAGACACCGAACGATTTCAAAAGCCTCGACATGGACACTCGCGACCTCAACGAATCCCAACCTTCAGACGCTAAATCGATGCCTCCGCGCATCACCCTACTGACGATGTTTCGCCTCGGACTCTATCAAATGGGGCTGGGGATGATGTCACTGCTGACGCTGGGCGTGATCAACCGGATCGCCATCGACGAGCTGAGAGTTCCCGCCCTGATCGCCACTGGAGCGATCGCCATGGAACGGTTCGTCTCTCCGGCGCGAGTTCTGTTCGGTCAGATGTCCGACGCCAAACCACTGTTTGGAAAACACCGTTCCGGTTACGTTTGGATCGGCGCGATCTTGTTTACCCTCACGTCGTTTGTGGCGTTGCAGGTGTTGTGGCAACTGGGTAACAGCTTGCAGACGGCGGGTTTGAGCGCTCCCACCTATGGCTGGGCGATCGCACTGGCGGCGGTGTTCGCGTTTTACGGACTCTCGCTCAGTGCCAGTTCGACGCCCTTCGCCGCCATGTTGGTGGACATTTCCGACGAAGACAACCGCTCGAAACTCATTAGCGTGGTGTGGTCGATGTTGATGGTGGGAATCGTCGTCGGGGCGATTATCAGTTCCACGCTACTCGATCGACCGGAAATCTGCGGGGCGGAGATCCTCTCCTACTCCCCCGGACAAACGGAACAGATGGCGAATATCGCCACCCTCAGCCGCACCATCAACCCGGTGTTTGTCATCGTACCGGCGATCGTTTTGGGACTCTGTTTGCTGGCGACGGTGGGGGTCGAAAAGAAATATTCCCGCTACGCCCTGCGATCGCGAGCTGCGAACCACGAAGATAAAATTACCCCCGCCAGTGCCTTTCGCGTTCTGACCGCCAGCCCTCAAACCGGCGTGTTTTTCTCGTTTTTGCTGGTGTTGACCGTTAGCTTGTTCGCCCAAGACGCGGTCATGGAACCTTACGGCGGTGAAGTCTTCGGAATGTGCATTTCCGAAACCACAAAGCTCAACATTCCCTTCGGCGTGGGAACTCTCATCGGAATCGGCGTCACGGGATTCGCCATCGTCCCTCGCTTGGGGAAAGAACGCACGACGAAGTACGGTTGTCTCGGTGCGGCGGTATGTTTGGGGTTGGTGATTTTGGCGGGAGTCGTGACGAATCCCGGTTTGTTGAAAGCTGGAATCGGACTGTTCGGCTTGTTCTCCGGCGTTTTGACGGCCGGTGCTACCAGTTTGATGTTGGATTTGACGGTGGCGGAAACGGCGGGAACCTTCATCGGCGCTTGGGGATTGGCGCAAGCGATGGCGCGAGGCTTGTCTACCGTCATCGGCGGTGCAATTTTGAACCTGGGTAAAGTGGTATTCGACGAGCCGATGTTGGCTTACGGTTCGGTGTTCGTGTTGCAAGCGGTGGGAATGGTTTGCGCGATCGCGCTCTTGCGCCGCGTCAATATTAAGGAGTTCCAGTCGAACGCGAAACAGGCGATTACGACTGTGATGGAAGGCGATCTCGATTAGGGGCGAACGGGAAAGGAACGAAGACGGGACGACTGGGTTTCTGTATGGCATATCGGACGATCGCTGCCTTGAAGATATACCCGATCGGCAACGAGTTCACCCCTGCCCTTTTTCTTGAAATTGACGCTCTCCCCCCAACCCTAGCGGATATGGTCGGAGATTCCTGTTTCACTGGCTCATGCCTAGATAAACGAGCCAGCCCGAATACCCCCGGTCAGAACGCCTTCACAGGCTGTTTGTTTAACGTCCACGATGCGCCCC
>NZ_JAQNCQ010000146.1:0-3596 GCF_028368005.1 Geitlerinema sp. CS-897
GCAGCACTATCTCGACTAGAACCGATTTGGTCCGCTTTTCTAGGGCTTCTCGGTCTTTGGGGATTTTCGGCAGTCGGCTCTTCATGGCTCTACGCTACTCCTCTTTTCCCGCTTGTCAAGCCCCCCCACCTGAATACTTACATCGAAACAATTTTTGTCGGGAAAATCTGTTTTTTTAATCTCCGGCTCTTCCGACCTGGGTGTGTCGGGTAAATACCTGTAGCCGACCTCTGGAAAAGGATGCAAGCAATTTGAGCGTTCTTTTTACACGTTTCAATGAAAACTATTACTCTGTAAGGATTTCAGCGATTTTTTGCCGGGTAAGATCCCAAGAGCCGCATAAACCCTAGTGATAGAATCGATAGACTGAGCGGTTTTGGCGGGGAACAGCCGTCAAACGCAAGGGGGAAAGTTCGGTGAAAGTCCGACGCTGTCCCGCAACTGTGTTGAGGTCGAAACCTCTGAGTCAGGATGCCCGCCGCTTGCAATCGACATAAACATCACATCTGCGAGGTACAGATGACGGATTTTTCGACAGCAGACCCGACGCTGTTCGTCTGCACGACCTGCGGTATCGTTTGGGAAAACGGCCGGCGCATCGGAAAAAGCGGCGGTGAAAAACTCTTCGAACGGTTGCGAGCGATCGCCGACAGTTCTCCGTTAAAAGACCGATTGTCCTTGTGTCCTGTCGAATGTATGGACGCTTGCGATCGCGGTTGTACGGTATCTCTTTCGGCTTCGGGAAAATACACCTATCTCTTCGGCGACTTAACCACCGACGACAGTGGACTCGACAGCATTTCCGCTTCCGTCTTGGAATTCGTCGATCGCTATTGCGAGTCTCCCGAAGGCTTGTTGCGTTGGTCGGAACGTCCCAAACTTCTCAAAAAACGGATTATTGCCAAAATTCCGCCCGCCATCTCACATCGCTGATTCGACTGATACTCCATCCTTTTCCGATAAGCTAGGTTTCAAGAAGTCTTCGCCACATCCCCCCTTAGCCCCCCAAAGAAGAGGGGGTTGGGGGGATAGAGGGGCTTGTCCGGCTTGGTAAAACCAGTGTTTGAAATTCGGATTCCGTACAAAGGGCGACGGGCGATCGCCCACTAAAAAATGCCTCCCTCAAGACCGAGAGAGGCAATTCTTGCATCGAGAGAAAGATTTAGGAACCGAAACCCGCGAGTTACGCGCCTTTCCCTAAGTCGGTGACACTCAACAACCCTTGAGAGTTGGCCGTTTCCGGGGCGAACAAACCGCCCGAGAACAGTTGGTTCTGTTGGCGTCGCTGTGCGAAGACCGGTAAAGCATTTCGGACTTCAGCGGCGACTTCAGTGGTTTTGACATCGTAAGTTTGCGTGGCGATTTTCGGATAGAAGCCAATTCCGATAATCGGCAGCAACAAACAAGCGGTGATGGCGATTTCCCGAGGTTTGGCGTCTAACCAAGAATCGACTTCGATTCCCGTTTCGCTACCGTAAAATACGCGGCGCAGCATCGAAAGCAGGTAAATCGGCGTCGCGATCAAGCCTACGGCTGATAGCAGTACCACCACCAATTTGAACGTGTTGCTGTAAGCGTCGCTCGAGGAGATACCGATAAATACCGTCAGTTCGCCGATGAAACCGCTCATACCGGGCAGTGCCAGCGAGGCCATCGCGCCAGCCGTGAACAGAGCAAAGGTTTTCGGCATCGTTTTCGCTAAACCGCCCATTTTCTCCATCGAAAGCGTGTGCGTGCGTTCGTAGGTGACACCGGCGAGGAAGAAGAGCATCGCCGCAATGAGTCCGTGAGACAACATTTGCAGCACAGCTCCGTTCATCCCCACGTCCGTAAAGGACGCGATACCGATGAGGACGAAGCCCATGTGAGAAATGGAGGAATAGGCGAGGCGACGCTTGAGGTTGTCTTGAGCAAAGGCTGTCAGCGCCCCGTAGACGATGTTGACGACACCTAACACGACTAAGGCCGGGGCGAAGTAGATGTGGGCGTCGGGCAACATTTCCACGTTGAGGCGGATGAGTGCGTAGCCGCCCATTTTCAGCAGCACGCCAGCCAGAATCATGGAGACGGGAGCGGACGCTTCGCCGTGGGTGTCGGGAAGCCAGGTGTGTAGGGGAAAGATGGGAAGTTTGACGCCGAAAGCGATCAGCAGCCCCGTATAGGTGAAGATTTGGAAGGCGACGGGGAAGTGCTTGGCCCCCAGTTCTGCCATGTCGAAGGTAACGGTGTCGCCGTAGAAGGCCATGGCTAGCGCGGCGACGAGGATAAAGATAGAAGCTAGTGCGGTATAGAGAATAAATTTGGTAGCTGCGTACAGACGCTTGGCGCCGCCCCAAATGGAGACGAGGAGGTACACCGGAACGAGTTCGACTTCCCACATGAGGAAGAACAGTAGCGTATCTCGTGCGGCGAACACTCCGATTTGAGCGCTCAGCAAGACGAGCATTAAACTATAAAAAAGACGAGGTTTGCGATCGACGTTCCAAGCTGCGGCGATCGCCAAGACGTTGACGAGTCCGGTGAGAACGATCAAGGGAACGGAAAGTCCGTCTACTGCCAGCGACCAGTTCAAACCGAGTTGGGGAATCCAAGATACTTGCTCGACAAGCTGGAAACTCGGGTCGTCAAAGTCGTAAAATCGTCCGAAGGCATAGAGCATTAGGGCGAAATCGACGAGTCCCACGCCCAAGGTGTACCAACGTAGCGTTTTACCACCTTTATCTGGCAAAATCGGGACGGCTGCAACCGCCACGAGGGGCAGGAGGAGGATGGCGGTGAGCCAAGGAAACTGTGTCATCGATCTAAAGTGAGCATATATACTTATGTCTTGAACCCCATTGTATGGACTCTTATGAAGTTATGCAAACTTTTTTTTCGATATATTAAAACATTATACAGAAAATAAAATTTTCTTATTGCGGGAAGACGAACGAGTACCGCAGGAGAAAGCACTTCGAGCGCTCTCCTGAAAATGTCACTTGCATCTGACATCCGTATAAATACGGAAAATCATCGTTGTCGATACCAGATTTACTGTGTAAGCTCGTAAAGAACGCTTGTTCTCAACTGGACGCCTCGAGGCTCGATCGGGGTTTCGGTTCGATCGTGTTGGTCGAAATATCCAGATATAACGGTTAAAACACGCCCCCTCCCGTTCGTGACAAACGGGCGATCGAGCGGGGGCGTTTTCTATGGCTTGCGATCGGCGAGCTGCGATCGAACAGTGATTGGAAAATCGAGGTTGAGGTTTCTACCTCGAGCTGTCTACCGAAAATTTTGGGGTTAGAGCCTCGCCCCTTCGACTTAGCTCAGGGCAAGCCTTCTAGGGCGACTTTTTGATTGCATATTTCAACAATCTTTGCTAGTCTAAAAACAGGTTATGCCGTTTTTAGGTGATGATTAACCTCACGTATCAGTACAAGCTTGCGCCCACCCAACAGCAGCAACAGACCTATGACGAATGGTTAGAGACCTCTCGTCGGGTCTGGAACTATGCTTTGGCAGAGCGCAAAGACTGGTACAAGTCGAGAGCCTGTCCCATCGACCGATGCTCTCTTCGAGGTGAGTACATTATTCCCCCCGACGCGCCCCGACCC
>NZ_JAQNCQ010000147.1:0-39662 GCF_028368005.1 Geitlerinema sp. CS-897
ACCCGGGATTTCGGGTGCATCTCACTTTCGTAAAAATATGAGTCTGGGGTAGGTTGGACTTCGGCAACGCTGCCGTCCACAGACTTCGGCTTCGCTCAGCCTATGGGTGGAGCGATAGCGAAACCCAACAACAGCTCAATTTTTCGATGAATTTACATTGTTGAAATGCACCCAAACATTTGAGTTTAGAATGGCATTTTTTAATAAATATTTCAATTTAATAAATGATGTTCGATCGCAAAACGAACTAATTCAGATCGATTAGCAGTATCCGTTTTTCTTAGCAAATTACTGACATATTTCTCGATCGTTCGAGGACTCAAAAAAATGCGATCGCCAATTTGTGCGTTCGACAAGCCCTGAGCTAACAATTCGAGAACTTCCTGTTCTCGGGAAGTTAAATCAATTTTTGGCTCTAACGCGACCGATTCGTTTCGACGTTCTTCTCCCTCCAAAGACACCGGCGATCGCTGCGCTTGCGAAGCATGACCCATCATCGTATAGCGATCTAAAAAATTCCGCACGACAGCACTGAGTTCCTCCAACTCGAACGGTTTGGGCATATACAAATCGATTCCCAACTGATAACCGCGAATGCGATCTTCGATTTCGTTGCGAGCGGTGAGAAAAATCACCGGAAGCAGCCGAAACGCCGGTTGTTGGCGAACCTGACGGACGAGTTCGAACCCGTCCATTTTCGGCATAATCGCATCGGTCACGATCAAATGGGGCTGGTATCGTTCGACGAGTTCCAAGGCTTCGCGGCCGTTGGCTGCCGGAACGGCCGAATAACCCGACATTTCTAAATAATCGGCGATCGAAAGACGCGTTCCCGGATCGTCATCTACGACCAAAATGGTAAGCGGCATGAGTGAAAAGTCGGGTTCGACCCAATATGAAACAACGTCCGGCGGACAACAACAACGCCAGAAAAGACAGAACTTAGAGTGTGTAAAATGGCTTTCAACGATCCCGTTCCGAGAGAACACATCGAGATTCGAGGCTGTTGAAAACCGTCTCTAGGTTCGTCAGAATCCCTTTCAAACTGCCGAGACTTGCCAGCTCGACGGCCGACCGAGATTTCCCACTAAGGTAATGCCGCGTTGGTTGGCGTGCAAGTGACGCAGGATTTTATAAATCGTCTCGATCTCTTGAGGACAGCCGACCTGTTCGGCAATTTCCTCGAGGGTCATGGGTTTGCCCGAAGACTGAAGGAGTTCGACCACCTGCTTCTGTAAGTCCAACACCACCGCAGCCGCTTTCTTTCCGGCCTCGACCCCCGGCTGGTGGTACGCGTTGACGTTAATCAACGATGCGTACAGCCCCACAGCCCGTTCGTACAGGGCGATTAACGCCCCAACAGAGTGAGGACTGACTCGGGGAACGGTCACAGTAATCGAACCCCGACCGTTCTCGAAGAGGGCTTTGCGAGTGCCTTGCAAGAATCCCGAAAGGTAATCTCCCGAGGTGATACCGGGTTCGAGTTCCGGGGAGTCTCCCTCGCGATCTTCGAGAACTTCGATAAAGGTGACGAAAAAGTTGGGAATTCCTTCCCGTAACTGCTGGACGTAGGCGTGTTGGTCGGTGGAACCTTTGTTTCCGTAGACGGCGATACCTTGACGGACGACGTTTCCGTCGAGATCTTTTTCTTTTCCTAACGATTCCATGACCAGTTGCTGGAGGTAGCGACTGAACAGCAATAGGGAATCTTTATAGGGCAGAACGACCATGTCTTTTTCCCCTTTACCGTTACCCGCACGATACCAAGCGAGGGCGAGCAGTGCTGCCGGATTGGTTTTAATGTCGGGGATGCGGGTGGCGGCGTCCATTTCTCTGGCCCCCGCGAGCAGGGCGCGAATATCGATGCCTTGTAAGGCGGCGGCGGGAAGTCCTACGGAGGAGAGTTCGGAGGTGCGGCCACCTACCCAGTCGGCCATGGGAAAGCGAGCGAGCCAGCCTTCGGCTTCGGCGGTGCGATCGAGTTTGCTATCGACGCCGGTAATGGCGATCGCTTGTTTGGCAAAGTCGAGACCCCGTTGGGCGAAGGCGTGTTGTACTTCTAGCATTCCGTTGCGGGTTTCGGGGGTGCCGCCGGATTTGGAAATGACGATAACCAGCGTGCGATCGAGTCGATCGCGTAACTCGTACAGGGTGCGATCGATCCCCGCCGGATCGGTATTATCGATAAAGCGAACGTCGAGGGGAGCGTCTTTCGGAGCGAGGGCGTCGGCGACAAACTCAGGGCCCAATGCCGAACCGCCGATCCCGATCGAGAGAATATCCGTAAAGCGATCGCCGTTGGGGGAGTGGACTTTACCCGCACGAACCTTGGCGACGAAGGTTTCGATTTGCTCGAGGGTGTCGGTAATTTCCGCTTCGATTTCTGGAGTCGGGGCTAAATCGGGATCGCGCAACCAATAATGACCGACCATGCGGTTTTCGTCCGGGTTGGCGATCGCGCCGCTTTCGAGAGCTGCCATGTCGCGAAACGCCTTGTCGAACTTCGGTTTCAAGCCAGCGACAAACGCATCGTCGAAGTCTACGCGGCTGACATCGACGTAAAGTCCTAATGCTTCGTGATAGTAAAGCCAATTTCGATAACGTTCCCAGAGCGTAGCGGCATCCATAAAGTCGTTTGACCTCTATCGATTTCGTTCTCGGTGCGACCGTTCCCGCCTCCCGCGCTGTCTCTGACGAGATCGCCGCAGTTGTGACGAGTGCGACGGTGCGAGACTCCCCCTTAGCGTATCACGGCATTTGCAACGCTCTGCTGCAAAAACCTTTACAGAAAAATGGGAATTCCCACTATCATGGAAGGGGTAGTGTATCGATCCACCACTGGGTCGGTCACTCGCCCCAAAACCTTTGAAGGCGGCAGGACGCACCGTCGCTACGGACTGGACGACCCGTCCGCATTGGTGAAATACACCCTGGCGATCGCGATTTCTAACTCAGTCGCTGGGGACGGTGTGAGGTGAAACGCTATAGCATGGTCAGACCGAACAGACGCGCGCCGCGTGCGTAACCCCCCAACGGAACGCGAACACCGGGGGCTGAGCGGAAACCAACGGATAGCGAGATAGCAGCGACCTCGAGAGCGCGATCGAAGGCGATCGCATCGCAAGAGCGACTGTTCACACTTCCCGCCGGTCGTCCGTTGACCTCAGCTTTTCGTTCGCATGCTTGGGAGCGTAATGCTCGAAAGCGTTTTTCTACACCTTTGTCACAACTTTAGCGTTTGCATGACACCAGAGACCACAGCCGACCAGATGCAACATCAGACGTTTGACGATTTCGGACTCCGTCCGGAAATCTTAAACGGAATTCGCGAAGCCGGATTTCGAGCGCCGAGTCCGATCCAGCAAGAAGCGATCCCCATTATTTTAGAAGGGCGCGACGTCGTGGCACGAGCGCAGACGGGAACGGGAAAAACTGCCGCGTTCGGACTCCCCGCTATGAATGCGGTGAAACACTCGAACTCTGTCGAAGTTCTCGTTATCGTCCCTACCCGCGAGTTAGCCTCTCAAGTCAGCGACGAACTTTATCGCCTCGGTCGCTACGACGGGATTCGCACCGTGGCCGTGTATGGCGGTCAGTCGATCGATCGCCAAGTGAGTTTGATCCGACGCGGGGCGCAGGTGGTCACGGCGACCCCCGGACGCTTGCTCGATCATCTCAAATCTAAGCGTTTGGAGTCGTTTAACCCCTCGATCGTTATTCTCGACGAAGCCGACGAAATGCTCGATATGGGCTTTCTCGACGATATCGATCAGATTTTTAAGTATTTGCCCGAAGAACGTCAAACGTTACTGTTTTCGGCAACGGTTCCTCCGGCCATCCGTCAGTTGGCCAAAAAGATTCTCAAAGATCCCGTTTCCCTCGACGTGACGCCGAAAGGCGGCGCAACGACGAACGTTGATATTACCCAACGCTACTACGTTCTTGAAGAACGGGAACGGGAAGAAGCGTTAGTCCGATTGATCGATACCGAGTCGCCCAACAAGGCGTTGATCTTCTGTCGGACGAAGAAGGAAACGGATATGCTCTGCACGACGCTGGTGTCGCGCGGGTACGCCGCCAGTTCCCTCCACGGCGATATGCAGCAGCGACAGCGCAACGAGGCGATCGAAAGCTTTAAAAAAGGCCGGATCGATTTGCTCATTGCGACTGACGTGGCGGCGCGGGGTCTCGACATCAACGACGTCACGCACGTTTTCAACTATCACATTCCCTTCGACCCGGAAAGTTACGTCCACCGCGTCGGACGCACGGGACGCGCCGGACGCAAGGGAACGGCGATTACTCTCGTCACGCCGTTGGAGTTTAAAAAACTCACCCGCATCATGCACACTTCGGGAGCGCCTTTGGTATACGAAGAGGTTCCTACCATCAACGAGGCCAAAAAACAGTATCAAAACGAACTGTTGGGCAAGTTGCAACACCAGCATATCGACGAAGAAGCGGTCGAGTTGTTGCAACGCCTCGAGGAAGAAGTCGATTTATCTCAAATCGCCTGTAAAGCACTGTCGATGTTGCTCGATCGCCAACCGGTTGGCGGCCCGAGTCGCATTGGATTTAGTTCCAAGGAAGTCGAACGCATGATGCACCGTTCCAAACGGCGCAAAAGCAGCGGAGGCAAACGCCGATACAATTCTCGCAGTTCTCGCCCCCGCCGCTACAAACGTTAAATTCCGTACACTCGGGTTAGTGGCGGATTACACCGCTTGATACGGCGAACCTTCCAATTTGCGGCATTCTTTCAAGCCCAAATTGGGATTTTCGCGGTATTCCTCTGTGGGAACCCACACGCTCACCTCGAACGACTCCGTGTCGCCGTCGCTTTTCGTCGAAACCCAATAGAGGTAATCGACATCGCGATCGTAGTTCAGTCCGACGCGGAGATTAGAAAAGTCGTCTTCGCAAATCTCAAACCCGAACCGTACCACGATTTGCGCTAAGAGACATTCGGGAGTGTGTCGGTGTTCCCCAGCCGTTTCTCGTTCGTCCCAAAACTTTTCTAAAAAGCGATCGAGCTTTGGCAGAACCTTTTCCGGGCTACCGTTGCGACTGGCATACAGGATAGCAGGGTTGCCTTCAACCAAAATATGGAAGGTGGTATTCATCGGTTCTTCTCTCCTTGCTTACAATACGGCCGAATTGAGACGGGAGGTTCCTGCCTCGGGGACTGAACTTTCCTGTTTCCATTATTCGTGCGATCGCGATCGCGTGCCAGTTGCAGCCGTGCGGAGTTCGGGGAGAAGCGTGCCACATCCTCGTCGAACCGTTGCCAAAGCCTCAACGAGAAGGCTGAACGCTCTTCTCTCTCAGCCCAGAAGAGATATACTGATATCGTCAGAGAGGCGCGAACTGCCATGACGATTTCGACCCAAAACGTATCGGGGTTGGCAGAATTTTCAAGGCGAACCGATATTGAGGAATCCCCCGCTTGGGAATTTCAAAATGGCAACGCCAGTCAAAAGCCGATGCCGGGACTTCAACACAGTCGCCTTCAAGGACGCTTGGCGGGACGGATTAACCTGCACTGTCAGGGATTTGAGGCGTTGCCGGAGCTGCGATGTACGGTACGAGGGCGATCGCTCGTCCCCGATTTGGTGATTTTGCCAGATACAGACATCCCTGTAGACGAGTCGGGAAGAGTCAGTGCCAAAGGGATCGAGTTTGTACCGCCGTGGGTGGTGGAAATTCTCTCACCCGAACAGAGTTCGATTCAGGTTACGCGCAAAATTTTGTTTTTGTTACGCTGTGGAACCCAGTTAGGCTGGTTAATCGACCCAGGAGAACAGGTCGTATTGGTGTTTCAGCCAGACGGCTTGCCCGAAGAGTTTGTCGGTGAAACGAATTTGCCGATGTTAGCAGGTGTCGATTTGACCTTGACGGCGGCGGAAATGTTTGGCTGGTTGAAGGGCGAGAAACGTTAAAACGCGATCGTTCGCTCCAGTCTTCAGACTCGGGGTGGCAGGAGTTTCTGGAGGTTTAACGATGAAACCCTTTCCAGGGATGAATCCCTATCTCGAAGCGCCCGATTTGTGGTCGGAGGTTTACAGTCGCCTTATCGTGGCGATCGCAGATGCTTTATCCGAGTGTTTGAGTCAAGCCTATCGAGTGGCGATCGAAAAACGGGTGTACCTCAGTGAAGGGGAAGAAAGCGTCGCCATCGGGATACCAGACGTTTCAGTGTTGTCCCAACCCTCTGCACCCACAGAGCCAACCGATGCTGTGGCGACAGCCGAACCTGTGACGGTGACGATCCCGATGCCCGAAACCGTGCAGGAATGGTATTTGGAGATTCGCGAGGTGAGTACGGGCGCCGTCATCACCTCGATCGAAGTCTTGTCGCCGACGAACAAAAAGCCGGGAGTCGGCCGTCAAGCCTACGAGCGCAAGCGTTTGCAGGTATTAGCCAGCCAAACCCATTTAGTCGAAATCGATCTATTGAGGCGAGGAGAACCGTTACCGGCGATCGGAGCAGCACGTTCCGATTATCGCGTGTTAGTCAGTCGCAGTTGGGCGCGTCCGACGGCGCAGTTATACGGATTCACCGTACGTCAGCGGTTGCCAGTGGTGAAAATTCCCTTGAAACCCGGTGAGGCAGAAGTCGAACTCGACTTACAGGAGGTGCTTGAAGGGTTAATCCGTCGGGGACGGTATCATCTGGCGATCGACGATTCCGTCCCCCCCGATCCGCCGTTGAACCAAGAGGATTTACATGGGTTGGAAAGGTGGAGAGCCAGCTTGGAATGACAAGCTTTTGGAGACAAGGGGACATTCTCATCCCCTCATCATCCTCAGTGGTGCAGAAAACTTTTCGAGATCGGGAATTGACAAAATACATATTTTATGTATATGGATTCGAGCGAGATCCCCGGCATCTCCAAGATGACGGGGATCTCCGGCAACCATTTACCGATCTGGGATTTTGCGGGCAACCCTTTAATACGGCGATATCTTTTCTAACAAGGGTTTCAGGACTTTTCTGCTCCACTAAGCCTCATCACCTCACTGGTGACTGGTGACTGGTGACTGAAATACTGCTCGTCACTCCTTCGGCAGTTGATACTGACTCACAATGCGTTGGGCGAACGTGGGAACGTGGGCGTCGAGTTTTTCGGGGTGGTTGCGTTTGACGTATAGATAATTGCGGGTAAAGTGGGAGTCGATGGAAAATCGGGCGTATTCCAGTCCTTTGGGTCCGACTCGTTCGATGACGACGCCCATCAGTTTGGCTGCCCACATGGGAAGCGTGACGCCTTTATCGTAGGCGGGGATGCTCTGTTGTACTGCTTGACGGCGATCGCCACTTGAAGACACTGATTGCGTGTCCAGTTGCGGTTTCACCAAATCGAGCATTTCTTGCCCCGTGTCGTTGCGAACTACCACCCACTGCCAGCGGAAGGGCGCACCCATATAGCCCACGACGAGATCGGCTAAACCGTTGACGTAATCGAAACAACTCATGCAAGAAGGGGCGAATACGTCTTTGAGTTCCTTCGTGTTCAAGCCGAAAAATGGAACCGTTTCGATCGAGCCGTCTTCGTGTTTGAAATGAATGCGGAAATCCTGCATGAACTCGTAATGCACCACCGTATCCGGCGATTTACTGGTGGTTTCGAGGAACTTCTGCAAGCCTTCACGGGTCACGTTATCGACGCAAGGGGTTCCGAGAACGTAGAGTTTTTCCAACCCCAGCTTGTCTTCAACTGCCCGCAACGCCTGAATTTGACAGCCGACGCCAATCGCCAACAACCGTTTCATCCCCGACTGTTCGATTTGCTCCAAAATCGATAAATTGGGAGAGAGCGTCGGTTTGTTGACGCGTGCGGCTAACACCTCTTCCGGCGTCCGGGCGATGACGGGCATCGGTTGAAAGCGATCGCTCGGTGAGTTCTGCACGCAGACGACACCCTCGACTTTCCCCGAATTCAGCATTTCACAGGCGATGGTACTGACGATCCCCGTCCACTGCGCCCCTTCGATGGGTTCTTTTTTGCGGGCGGCCATCATATCCTGGTGAACGCCGAAATACAGTTCGAGTTCGTTCTCGAGATTGCGAACTCGTCCGTGGCTTTGGACTTCGAGGTTGTCGAACTGTTGGTTGATAAAGGCGCAGGCTTCTTTAACGTAGTGGATGTAATAGGTATCGCAGAGGCCGCACTCGCTACAGAGTTCTTTGGCGGGGCGACGGCTTCCCGGTTTGAGTGCTTTGGCTTTGCGATGTTGGGTGGGGTTAACCGCAGTCATTTTATTAAATTCAGTCTCTCAAACGTCCTCTATCTAGAGTAGTTGAGAACGAGCGATCGAGGGGATGAGGAGATGAGGAGATGATGCAACCCCCTACGAATCGATCGGTTGGGGGCGGTGCGTGACGCGGTAAGGTCACTTGTTCTGACTTCGGCTTCCTTTTTCTGTCCGCGTCACGGCACCCTACGCATCGATCGTTTTCTGCCCGCGTCACAGATGCAACCCCCTACGAATCGATCGGTTGGGGGCGGTGCGTGACGCGGTAAGGTCACTTGTTCTGACTTCGGCTTCCTTTTTCTGCCCGCGTCACGGCACCCTACGCATCCCTCGCTTTTTGCCCGCGTTACAGCACCCTACGAGTCACTGAATCTGTCCGTTCCAGCGAATGGTTTGTTCGGCTTGGTGTCCGGCAAATTGGCGAATGGCGGTGATTTTGAGTTCGACGCCGATGCCCGATCGCAGGTAACGGTCTTCGATGGGCAAACCCGATAAATTAATGGTAAAGCGGTTGAAATTTTGGGTTACGAGTTCTGGGGGAACTTCGCCTTCGTAGCGGGTGCGGGTGCGGCGATCGTTAAATCGAGAGATCGATCGCGTCGATCGATACTCGATTTGAAATTGCGTTGTAATTAAATGGGACTGTTGTGCCACATCCACCAACGCTAACTCTAGGTTATTGGCGTTCGTGACGACGTTAGCAACGTTTAACTGTGTGGCTTCGCTGGCGAGAATGGCACGATCGACGGTATAGGTGACGAGATCGCTCGTTTGGGTGGCGTCTCCGTCAATCCAGAGGTCTTCGGAAAATTCGGCGTTAACGAACCCTTCCTCGTTTAGTGAGAGCGTCACGGGAACGTTATCGAAATCTGAAATGGGGCGATCGGCATTCCAAACTACTTCTACAACTTTCTCGAGGCGTTCGACAAATTCGCGATATTCGTCAGCCACTACCGAACTCGGGGCGAGGAGACTTCTCGCACCCCGTCGGATTTCCCAAACATCTTTCGTTAACTCAACAGTTCGAGTTCCCAGTTCCGACAAACTCAGTTCGATGGCTGGTTGTTCGGGGGGTAGCGGTTCGCTACCTTCGACCAAGCTTAACTGACCGGGTTCGCCATCGAGTCCATCTCGTCCGCTGTAACCGTTTTGTCCTCGTCTCCCATCGTCGCAGTAATAGCGGCGATCGTTGACTTCCCAACTCCAATCGCGACAGCGACATCCCCGTCCGCCAGAACCGCCTCGTCCGCCGTAACCGCCCCGTCCGCCTGAAGCGTCTACTTCAAGCTGTCGTAAATCGGCGCGATCGCGGTAGTAAACTGTCAGCGATCCTCCGCGTCCGCCCGTTCCTCCGCTACCCCCGTTCCCCCCGTCGCCGCCTTTCGCCCCCCGCAGATCGTAAGGGACGTTTGGCGGTTGAATGCAGCTCGTTGCATCGCGACCATCGCCCCCATCGCCTCCGTTGGTGCCATCTCTTCCCACCAGAGAAATCGAAGTGGCTGTACTGCCGAAAACGAGGGTTTCTGAGGGGCCAGTTCGTCCAGTGCGTCCGTTACTACCGTTATAGCCATTGCTGCCTGCAAATCCGAAGGTTGACGCCGCCAGCGTTGCGATCGCACTTCCCAATCCCAGGGCGATCGTTGCTAATCCGAGCGATCGACGCCACCCCCCAACCTCGAACCTTGCCAACCTCCCCATTTCATAATCTCCTCAAATTCACTCCTCTCTATTATCGTTTCGACACCAAAAGTGTCTTTTCGGTGCGATCGCTCCCCCAAAACTCCCTTGTCTCTATTTTCCCGTTCCCCGTTCCCTATTCCCTGTTCCTTTATAATATTGGGAGTCTGTTCAGTTATCTCGCACGACCGTGACTGTATCTCCCGTTCCTTCCGGTTCTCAATCTAACTACGCTACATCGGTTCCCGATGCACTCGGGCGCTTCGGACAGTTTGGGGGTAAATACGTCCCCGAGACCCTCATGCCCGCCCTTACCGAACTCGAAGCCGCCTTCAAACGCTACAAAGATGATGCGGAGTTTCAGCGAGAACTAAACGGTTTGTTACGGGATTACGTGGGGCGTCCCTCGCCGCTGTATTTCGCCGAACGCCTTACGGAACACTACACCCGTCCCGACGGCACCGGTCCGAAAATTTACCTGAAACGGGAAGACCTCAACCACACGGGCGCTCACAAAATTAATAACGCGATCGCTCAAGCTTTGCTGGCCAAACGCATGGGCAAACAGCGGGTCATCGCCGAAACGGGTGCCGGACAGCATGGGGTGGCCACCGCCACGGCCTGCGCTCGCTTCGGACTCGAGTGCATTGTCTACATGGGCGTTCGCGATATGGAACGTCAGGCGCTCAACGTGGTGCGGATGCGCCTGTTGGGGGCGAAAGTCGAACCCGTCACCGCCGGAACGGGAACTCTCAAGGACGCCACGTCTGAGGCGATTCGCGACTGGGTAACGAACGTGGAAACGACCCATTATATTCTCGGGTCGGTGGCCGGCCCTCATCCTTATCCGATGATGGTGCGGGACTTCCACGCGATTATCGGTCAGGAAACACGCCAGCAGTGCCAGGAGATGTGGGGCGGGTTGCCGGATGTTCTGCTGGCTTGTGTCGGCGGCGGATCGAACGCGATGGGGCTGTTTTACGAGTTCGTGAAAGAGTCTTCGGTGCGCTTGATTGGCGTCGAAGCTGCCGGAGAGGGCGTTGCGTCGAAGAAACACGCGGCTACGCTGACGAAGGGTCAGGTGGGCGTGTTGCACGGGGCGATGAGTTATTTGTTGCAAGACGACGACGGGCAGATTATTGAAGCTCACTCGATTAGTGCGGGGTTAGACTATCCCGGTGTGGGGCCCGAACACAGTTATTTGAAGGAAACGCAACGGGCGGAATATTACAGCGTCACGGATGCCGAAGCCGTGGAAGCGTTCCAGCGACTTTCGGCGTTGGAAGGCATTATTCCAGCTTTGGAAACCTCCCATGCGATCGCCTATCTAGAAACCCTTTGTCCTCAATTAGAAGACGGTACGACGGTGGTGATTAACTGCTCGGGGCGCGGTGATAAGGACGTGCAAACGGTCGCTCGCTATCTAAATTTAGGGGACGTTTAGGCATAGGTAAAAACAGTAATAAAAGCAGGGTGGGCATTGCTCACCGATAAGGGGACTCGATCGCGATCGCTCGAACCATTCCAATTAGGCCACCGCTTCTCGCGAGAAAGTAGGAAAAAAATCACACTTGAGTTCGGTGGGCGATGCCCACCCTACCCAATTATCTACCCACTTATCAATTATCGACTATCAAACAGGGTTCGATGGTTCGCGCGACGGCTTCGGCAAGAGCATCGAGATCGTAGCCTCCTTCTAAACCGAAGAGAATATGTTCGGTAATTTGCAAACATTGCTCGGTCAGTTCGGTGTAGTCTTCGGGGTTTAAATACAACCCCGCTAGCGGGTCGTCTTTCAGGGCATCGTATCCGGCGCTGATAATTAATAAATCCGGTCGAAAGTCGCGGAGAAACGGCAGGGCTTTTTCTCGAAAAAGCTCTTGATAAACCGAACTAACGGTTCCAACAGATATGGGAATATTTAAAACGTTATTGTAACAGCCGCGTTCGTCTTCAAATCCCGTACCGGGATAGCAATGAGATTGATGGAGCGAGCAATAGGCCAGTTGAGGATGGGTTTGGATAATCGATTGCGTGCCGTTTCCGTGGTGAACGTCCCAGTCGAGAATGGCAACGCGATCGATCCCGAAATGTTTTAAACCGTAGAGGGCGGCGATCGCTTCGTTGGCAAAAATACAAAATCCCATACCGCGATCGCGGGTGGCGTGATGGCCGGGAGGACGGGCGAGAACGAAGGCCGGTTTTCCCGTTTCCACGACGCGATCGACCCCGTCGATCCAGGCACTGACGGCTAACAACGCCACCTCGTAAGTCCGGGGCGAAACGGGCGTATCGGGGTCGAGGTGGCCGCCCCCCCGTTCGGCGATGCGACGAACGCGATCGACGTAGGAGAGAGGATGAACCTGACTGAGACTGTCGAAAACTGCTGGGCGATCGAACGGTGTCGGTGTTTCCCACTGTAACTGATGCGCCCATCGCTGCGATTTCAAGCGCTCCACAACGACCTTCAAACGTTCGGGACGTTCGGGATGAAATACCCCCGTTTTATGTTCGAGAAACGCATCCGAGTAAAAGATTGGAAACATCGTTTTAATTCCGTTCGAGCTAAGAGAAATTCCATTAATTCGAGGTGCAATTTTAACCCATCTCAACACCTGCGCTCCTCGAGCGAGACGCGATCGAAAATATGTTAAAATGATTATTATAATCGACGCTTCAATAGCTGTCGTCAAACGAGAATACGAAACTTGCGTCGTGCGAACGCAACAGATGCAAATCGCGGTTTTAAGGGAGATTTTTACCGTATGACCACTGCCGAAGAGCGGATCGTTCCGACAGATCTTCGCAATGAAATGTCTCGATCGTACCTCGAATACGCTATGAGCGTCATCGTCGGTCGAGCGTTACCCGATGCCCGCGACGGTCTCAAGCCCGTCCATCGGCGAATTCTGTACGCCATGCACGAATTGGGCTTAACCCACGATCGACCGTTCCGTAAATGCGCTCGGGTCGTCGGGGAAGTCCTCGGTAAATATCACCCCCACGGCGATACGGCAGTGTACGACGCACTGGTACGGATGGCGCAAGGGTTTTCCATGCGATCGCCGCTGATCGAAGGTCACGGAAACTTCGGTTCTGTCGATAACGATCCCCCTGCCGCCATGCGGTACACCGAATGTCGGTTGCAATCGCTCAGCACCACCGCCCTCCTTCAAGATATCGACTCGGAAACCGTCGATTTCGCCGATAACTTCGACGGCTCCCAACAAGAACCCGTCGTTCTTCCGGCACGAATTCCCCAACTGCTCCTCAACGGTTCCTCGGGAATTGCCGTGGGGATGGCGACGAACATTCCCCCCCACAACCTCGGCGAATTGGTGGACGGCTTAGTTGCCCTCATCCACAACCCGGAACTGACCGACACCCAACTGATGGAATACATCCCCGGGCCGGACTTCCCCACCGGAGCGCAAATCCTCGGTAGCAGCGGCATTCGCGACGCCTACACCGGCGGCCGGGGGTCGATTACCATGCGCGGCGTGGCCAATATCGAAACCCTCGAACGGCAGGGCGCCCCCGATCGCGAAGCCATTATCGTCACCGAACTGCCGTTTCAGACGAACAAAGCCGCTCTCATCGAAAAAATCGCCGATCTCGTCAACGATAAAAAAATCGACGGGATCTCCGACATCCGCGACGAAAGCGATCGCGACGGAATGCGAATCGTCATCGAACTCAAACGCGATGCTTACCCCCGCGTCGTTCTCAACAACCTCTACAAACAAACCCCCATCCAAACCAACTTCGGGGCGAATATGTTGGCGTTGGTGGATGGCGAACCGCAACTGCTGTCTCTGAAGAACTCCCTGCAAGTCTTCCTCGACTTCCGCATCGAAACCATCACCCGACGCACCCAGTACGAACTGCGGAAAGCTGAAGAACGAGACCACTTGTTGCAAGGGTTACTGATCGCCCTGGCCAACCTCGACGCCATCATCCGTCTGATTCGTCATTCTCCCGATAGTGCCACGGCCAAAACCGAACTGATCGAGGGTTACAACCTTTCCGAACCACAAGCCGACGCCATCTTACAAATGCAATTGCGGCGTCTGACTGCCTTAGAAGCCGAAAAAATCGAGCAGGAACACCAAGCCTTACAAGAAAAAATCGCCGATCTCAACGATATTTTGGCACGAAGAGAGCGGATTTTACAGATTATCGAAGCCGAACTCGGCGAACTCCAAGAACGCTACGCCACCCCCCGACGGACGGAAATTCTGCGGGACGAAGGCGACCTCGACGATACCGACCTCATCGCCAACGAACAGGCGTTGATCTTGTTGACCGAACAGGGTTACGTCAAGCGGATGCCCGTGAATACCTTCGAGGCGCAAAACCGGGCGACGCGAGGCAAGTCTGGTACGAAGATGAAGGAAGACGACGGCATCGAACATTTCCTGACCTGTTGCGATCACGATAACGTCCTGTTTTTCAGCGATCGCGGCGTGGTTTACAGCCTCAAAGCCTATCAAATTCCCACCGGATCGCGCACTTCGCGAGGGGTTCCCATCGTGCAACTGTTGCCGATTCCCCGCGACGAGAAGATTACCTCGATCGTTCCGGTCACGGAGTTTACCGACGACGAATACTTGATCATGCTGACCAAAGGCGGCAACATCAAGAAAACCTCTCTTTCGGCGTTTAGCAACATTCGTGCCAACGGCTTGATCGCAATTTCTCTCAGCGAAGGCGACCAACTGCGTTGGGTGCGTCGGGCCCGAGAAGACGACAGTATTATTATCGGCTCCCGTATGGGGATGGCGATTCATTTTAAAGCCGATCGCGACCAATTGCGCCCCCTCGGTCGAGCGACACGGGGCGTCAAGTCTATGAATTTACGTAAGGGCGACGAACTCATCGGTATGGATATATTGCCCAGTAGCGTGATTTCCCAACTGGACAATTTACCTGACGACAGCGATCTCGACGAAGAGGCGATCGAGGTAGAAGAAAACGAGGAAACCACCACCAGCGAAGGACCTTGGATGCTCGTCGTCACGACGGGGGGTTACGGAAAACGGGTTCCCGTGTCGCAGTTCCGCTTGCAAAATCGCGCCGGAAAAGGCACGATCGCCACGAAGTTCAAGTCTCATTTAGACAGCGATACCGTGGCGGCGTTACTGGTGGTGACCGAGGAAGACGAGTTGATGATGGTGACGACGCGGGGCATTATCATCCGTCAGGCCGCCAGTGCCATTACGCCGCAATCCCGTACGGCGACGGGGATTCGAGTGCAGCGTCTCGATAAAGAAGACGCGATCGCTGCGGTGGCGTTGGTGCCTCCGGCTGCTGAAGGAGTCGAAGACGAAGAGGACGTATAGATTGCGTCTCACTGCTCAGACGATCGTAGGAGAACCCTATGACAACCCATTTGATTTCAGCTCACAGTCCCGTGCTGAATTTGCGCGATCGCCTCGAATATCCCGAAGCGGGGGTGTTGAGTAAAGTCGTGTTTCAAGATTCGGCTTGTCAGTACACCCTGTTTTGTTTGGCGGAAGGCACTGAAATTAGCGAACATACGGCCACCCGGAACGCCACGGTTCACGTTTTGGAGGGAACGGGAACGCTTATCCTCAACGGCGACGTGATTTCTCTCGACCCTGGAACGTTCGTCTTCATGGCAGCCAACGCCCCCCACGCTCTGCAAGCGTCGTCGAATTTGTCGTTTTTACTGACGCTTTCGGCGACTTCTTAAAAACGGGCGATCGCATTTCCGTCGAATTGAATTGAGAACCCCGGTTTGAACGAAAAGCCGGGTTTTTTTGACGAAATATCGGGAACTCGAGCGCGATTTCCCGACCGACTTGTCATCCAACCCGCCAGACAAAGCAGGCTAGAATCGAGGCGTCGTTCGACAACGAAATCCTCATGAGCGATCGCCGAATTTCCCTGACTCTGTTTCTGCTGCGTTTGAGTGTCTTCCTGGTGATGCTCGTGTGGTCGCTGGACAAATTCATACAACCGGAACACGCCGCCGCCGTTTTTAAAACCTTTTACTTCATCGGTGGTTTGAACGATACCGTCATTTACATTATCGGTGCCGTGCAACTGGCGATCGTCGTGGGTTTTCTCCTCGGTTGGCGCAAGCGCATCACCTACGGCTTGGTCTTTCTCTTCCACGCCGTTTCCACACTCTCGGCGTTTTCCAAATATCTCGCCCCCTATCAGGACGTCAATCTCCTCTTCTTCGCCGCCTGGCCGATGTTAGCGGCGTGTTTTGCCCTTTACACCCTCAGAGATTTGGATACCCTGTTCGCGATCGATCGCTAACTCAGAAACGATATTGACTGTTACCCTTCCCCACCTTATCTGGAGTTCCGCGTCTTCGTCGTGAAGTGATTCAAAACGAAGCGTTAAGTGTTGAGTTCCTATGAATATCAAAGCTTGGATAGCGCCGATAAAAAAATCACCTCCTCTAGACTCGATCTAAAATCCAGAAAAAAATAGTATAAAGACTCGTAAAAAAACAAAAAATTAAAAAAATGAAACAAGATCGATTCATTTTTAGCATCAATAAAACATCCAAAATATTAGCATATTTAGTTGCTTTAGTTATAGGGTTATGGATTTACGGATACATTTTTCCCTCTCTCAATAACGAAGTTGAAATACCGCCGGTTGTCGCACGTACCATACCAGAACTCTATTCTCGCGATTATTATGTATTAGAAAACCTTCAATTTAGTCCGAGAATTTACTATCAATTCCTCGTTGTTTTTTTCTGGCGTCTCGGTTTCAGCTTAACCCATAGCTATTTGCTCTTATACTGTCTGTCCTTTTTCTCGTTTGTAGGAGGACTGTATGCCATTGGGAAATATTTCTTTCAATCGAGACTCGCTCAATGCACGTTACCTTTTTTAGCCTTAACAGTGACTAGCGGAACGATTGGAATCGTCGATCTGTTTCGTAGAGAACCCATTCCTGCTATCTATGCAATGGGATTAGCAATTTGGGGAATTTACTTTTGCTTCAAGCATCAATGGATACAAGGATATTTCTTCTTTGGCTTAGCAACATTGATTCAGTTTTTAGTAGGATTTCTTCCAGGCTGCTTGTTTGGGGCGAGCTTATTACTTAACTCTTGGAAAAACAAAAACTGGAAGTCAGCAGCCCTCTCTTTCGGTGTTTTGGCTTTATTTGTTTCGCTCGTTTATATTCCGATACAGCTCAGTCCGGCTAATCGAGAATTTTCAATTTCAAATCCTGAATTTATTCATATTTATGGATATTTAAGACATCCTCATCATATCGTTCCGTCTTACTGGCCGATCGCAGACTGGATAAATCTGCTACTCTTTTATATTGCTGGACTTTTACTTATCATAGAAAGTCGAAATTTAGCATTCCAGGCTAAGCGAGACTTGCTGCTCGTTATTACATCGATGTTTTTAGCGTTAGGGATAAATTATGTTTTCGTCGAAGTTTTTCCCGTAGCTTTTTTTGCAAAACTTCAACTGTCCAGAACGACACCTTTCTCGCAATTAGCTGTTCTTGTAGGAATTTGTGCGATTCTAGAAGACTGTCTCGAATCTCGAAAGTTCGCACTCGTTCCTGTATCGATCGTGAGTGTTTTGATTTACGATGCTTCGATATCTGGAAGTACGCTTCCTTTTCTCATTATTTCGACCATTGTAGTTCTCAGTTTAAAGCGCGATGGGACGCGGGAATTCAGCTCTAAATATTTACTGTTTTTGATAAGTACAGTTTGTATTATTGTTATTTATAGTCTTACTGACTTGGAACTCGACGCATCGTGGACTCTCTTTCTATTTATAGTTTTAACAGTCCCCGCATGGCTAGATTGGATTTCTTTGCATCCAAAATATAGCTCGATCGCACTGCTTTTTTTATTTAGCTTTCAAACTCTGTTTTTGGGTTTGGGCTTAACTAAAAAACTAGGACGATACTGGCCGTGGTTCGACTCGCGCGTTCAAATTTATTACCGGAAGTCCGATCTTCAAAAGTTAGCTGTTCAGTTTCAAGAAACTAGCCCTCTCGATGTCTTAGTATTAACACCACCCCAGGCTTTCAGTTTTCGCTACTATTCTCGGAGATCGACAGTTTGGGATATTAGAAGTTTTCCCTACACCAATCGCGGAATTTTAACTTGGAAAGAACGAACTTTTACAATCTTAGGCACTCGAAATCTGAAGCCAGGAATATTAGAAGCCAATGACTTGTATCGCCAACGGAGTAGTCGCGATCTCGTTGACATTGCCAGAAAATATGGTGCAACGCATATCTTAACGCGCCGCGATTGGCATTCCGATCTTCCCCATGTCAGCCTGTCGCAAGAGGGAGATTGGGTGGTGTACGAATTGCCCGAACGAGAGCGGAGTTAAACCTAACGCTTTGGAGCGATCGCTAAAGCGAAAACAGTCTTTCACTAGAAATGTAGAACGGACAACTTCGATCGCAATTTTCCAAAATTCTTATAAGTACGAGATCGAAGCCTAGCTGACGATAATTGCCCGTTGGGGAGACACGGTTGATACGGGTGCATCTCTCTTTTGCAAAAACATGAGGATTTGAGGCTGAAATTCCTATTCTCTCGTGTAGATTTACATTTTTGAGATGCACCCGTTGATACGACCGTTCCAATCGGGGAAAAAGCGACCTCTTAGACGTTCCCACTTTATCTGGAGTTCCGAACTGTCCTGGTGAAGTTGTTTGAAACGAAGCGTTTGGCATCAAATTGTATGAGTCTCGAACTTTGGATAATCGTCGGAAAACTCCTAATTTCTCTCGTCGTTCTCGGGGTTTTGCTGCTGGTGGTTCGCCGCTGGCGATCGCTCCCCCGTTTGAAATTGCTGTTTCAAACCCTGTTCACAATCGTCCTGAGCCTTTACCTTCTCGTTTGCCTGGTTCTGCTCCTCGGACAACGCTATCTCATTTTTCGACCCACTCCCGACCTAGTTCGAACCCCCGCCGTCCACGGACTTTATTACGAGGATGTTTGGATTCCCGTCGAACGACCGTTTCGAGAACCCGAACGTCTACACGGTTGGTGGATGCCCAACCCCGACGCCACTTTGGGAACGCTAGTATACTTCCATGGAAACGGCTTTAACGTCAGTACAAACGTGACTCAATCCTATCGGTTGAACCAGATTGGATTTTCCGTGTTGTTGGTAGACTATCGCGGCTACGGTCGAAGTGAAGGTGTCTATCCCAGCGAGTCGTCGGTGTATCGGGATGCTGAGGCAGCTTGGAATTATTTGATTGCAGAGCGGGCGATCGCCCCTCGCGATATTATCATCTACGGCCATTCTCTCGGCGGCGCTGTCGCCGTCGATTTAGCGGTTCGCCACCCCAACGCAGGCGGTGCGATCGTTCAAGGCTCCTTTACCTCCATGACGGATATCGTTCGGTTACATCCTCGATCGCGTTTCGTTCCCGTGGGAGTGTTGCTAACGGAGAAGTTTAACTCCATCGACAAGGTAAAAGCGATCGAAATTCCTATTTTGTTCGTTCACGGACTCGACGATCCCCTGATTCCGGCGTCTATGAGCGAGGAACTGTACGCCGCCGCCTCCGAACCCAAACAACTGTTGCTAGTTCCCAATGCAGGTCACAACAATGGCGATCGCTTCGATCGCGAGGAATTTTACAGAGCCATACTCGATCTAGTAGATGCTGTAAACCGGTAACTTGGCATCTTATAACCCGTAAAGTTGCACGATAACCCAAGGCGTAAAGAAGGTTAAAACCAAGTTTAAAATCGCGCCAACTCGGGTAAAATCCAAAAACTTATATCCCCCCGGTCCGTAAACCATCGTGTTCGTTTGATAGCCAATGGGCGTTAAATAACTGTTGGAGGCGGCAAACGTCACGGCGAACATAAACGCCAGAGGATTGAGACCTAAAGATTCTGCAACTTCTACTGCCACCGGAATCATCAACACCACTGAAGCGTTGTTCGATAACACCTCCGTCAGTAAGTTCGTCGCCAAATAGAAAAACGTTAAAATCCAATATCCCGACAGATGACCGCCAACAGACACTAACTTTTCTGCCAGCCATTCGGTTGCCCCAGAATTGTCCATCGCAATGCCAAGGGGAATCAAACCCGCTAACAGAAAAATAATATCCCAACGCACTGCACCGTAAATTTCTCCCGGCTTGAGACAACCGGTAATTACCATCAAAACAACCCCTAATAAACTGCTGACTAGAATGGGTTGAATGTTAAACGCAGCCAGAACCACGACTCCCAATACGATCGCGAGCGCAATTTTAGCTTTATCTTGTCGCAGGGTTTCAACTTCTCGTTCTTCTAATACCAGCAGTTCTCGCGTTGTTTGCAAGCCAATAAAGCTATCTTTCGGACCTTGAACTAACAGCAGATCTCCAAAACGAAGAGGAATTTTCCCCAGGCGATCGCGAATGAGTTCCTGTCCGCGACGAATGGCGAGAACGGTAGCGTTATAACGTTGTCGAAAACGTAAATCTTTTAGTGTCGTTCCGATCAACCGCGAGTTCGACAAAATCAAGACTTCAGCGACTTTCTCTTCTCCAGAACTAATTTCATCTTCAACAGTTTTCTTGTTGAATTTCATATCTGCTAAAATTTCAATCCCTCGTTCGTCGCGAACGTTTAACAAATTATCTCGACTACCGCGAACGATTAACACATCCCCAGCAGATAAAGTTTTGTCAGCGAGGGGTTGCGAAAAATGAATGCCATCGTGAATAATTTCGAGGACAGACAAGTCGAATTTTCGTTGAATTTCACTTTCTCTTAATGTTTTTCCAATGGCGATCGACCCCGGTGGAATGACCATTTCACTGATGTAATCTTCTAAGCCATAATCGTCTTCGATCGAATCGCCATCGAGGGGTTTGCGATCGGGAAGTAGGTAAGGCGCGACGAAAGATAAATACATCAACCCGATCGCGAAGGTTGCGATCCCGACGGGCGTAAATTCAAACAAGCTGAATTCCCCATATCCCAATTGCTTCGACAACCCACTCGCCAAAATATTCGTCGAAGTACCGATCAGCGTTAACATTCCTCCGAGTACCGTACTGTAAGATAGGGGAATTAATAGCTTCGACACGGAAATTTGACGCTGCTTACACCAACTTTCAACAATAGGAAGAAAAATCGCGACCACCGCCGTATTGTTGATAAACGCAGTGATGGGGCCGACAATTCCTCCCATTACTAAGATTTGTCGAGAAATCTGTTTTCCGCCCCACTTCAACAGTCCGTCTCGCACGATCTGAACGACTCCCGTGCGCGTCACGCCCGCACTGAGAACGAACATGGCCATGACAGTAATCGTCGCGGAGTTACCAAACCCCGAAATCCCTTCTTCTGGCGACACCAAACCACATAACATCAACACGATCGCCACGACGAGCGCAGTGATATCGACGGGCAACCATTCCGCTGCAAACGAAATTAACGCCAGTCCCAAAATGGCAAGCATTAAGACAATTTTCATACAGACGAACTAAAAAGAGAGTAAAGTGAGGAAAGTGTCAGAGGTCGCGACACTCTGGAAACCGTCAGAGATAGCTGTTCTAACAAATTTGACAACCAGACGAGATCCGACAATACACCGTTGAAGTCGAGTTATAACGCCCGTGTTTTTTTACGCCGAGAAAGCCACCGATAAAGGAGTTTTTCTCCCTCGAGCCACACGAACACCAACAGACTAAATCCGAAACATACCGCAAGTTCCAGTGGACTTAACAGATAGGTTCCGAAAAAGTTCCGCAACGGCGTCACGTAAATCAACATCAGTTGTAACACTGTCGTCAGGATAACCGCGCCCCAAACGTAGAGATTCGATCGCGGGTTCAGTTCGACCGTCAGTTGCGTGGTCGATCGCGCCGCTAACGCGTGACCCATTTGCGCCAAACACAACGTCGTAAACACCATAGTTTTCCAGCGATCGGGGTCACCGAAACTGTGAGCGTAGCGGTATCCCCAAGTCATCAAGGCGATCGTCAATACCGAAAACACAACGCCGATGCGGAGAATATACACCCCCAGCCCCCGAGCAAAAATACTTTCGTGGGGACTGTACGGGGGACGCTCCATCACCTTGGGTTCGGCCGGTTCCATAGCTAAGGCTAAAGCAGGAAGTCCGTCGGTGACGAGGTTCATCCAGAGAATCTGTAGCGGAGAGAGGGGAGCGCCCCCCAAGCCGAGGAGGGGCGCCGAACCGATGGTCAACACTTCCCCGACGTTGCTACCTAAAACGTAGCGGATGAAACGGCGAATGTTGTCGTAGACGACGCGCCCTTCTTCGGTGGCTCTGACGATGGTGGCGAAGTTATCGTCGAGCAAGATGGTATTGCTAGCTTCCTTACTCACGTCAGTTCCGGTTAACCCCATAGCAATGCCGATGTCGGCTTGTTTGAGGGCGGGGGCATCGTTCACGCCGTCTCCCGTCATGGCGACGATCCGACCCCGCTTTTGCAGGGCGCGGACGATGTCGAGTTTGTGTTTGGGGGAAACTCGGGCGTACACGCTGACGAGATCGACCTGTTCCTCGAGGGCGTCTGGAGACAAGCGATCTAACTCTTGCCCGGTGAGGACGCGATCGCCCGGTCGCGCGATGCCCAAATCGTAGGCGATCGCTTGGGCGGTGAGGCGGTGGTCGCCGGTAATCATCACCGGACGAATTCCCGCTTCTCGACAGCGCGCTACGGCGTCTTGGGCTTCCGGGCGCGGGGCGTCGAGCATTCCCACCCAACCCAGCCAAACGAGCTGTTGTTCGAGGGCGTCAGCGTCGCTGTCAGGGAGGGTGTCGAGGGGGCGTTCGGCCAAGCCCAAAACGCGAAACCCTCGGGCCGCCATGCGATTGCTGCGATCGAGCAAAATTCGGCGGCCGCGCTTGCTGAGGGGATGGGCGCGATCGCCCCGTCGCACCTGAGTACACCGCTCTAACACCACCTCGGGAGAGCCTTTCATCATGAGGAGATAGGGGGCGTCTTCGTTCGATTCGATATCCGGTCGTTTGACCGTCACGGACATCCGCTTGCGTTCGGAGGAAAAGGGAATTTCGGCAATGCGAGGCATTTTCGGGGCGATCGCTTCGCGGAACAACCCGGCCTTTCCCGCCAGAGACAGCAACGCGCCTTCGGTGGCATCTCCGATAACGTCCCAAGTATTGCCGCTTTGTTTCAACAGCGCGTCGTTACAGAGAATGCAGGCGTACAACAACCGTTGTAGGTCGGGGTGAGTGCGATCGACGATCGGGTCCGAAGGGCGATCGCGATCGTGTAACGGCGTTCGTTCGCGCCACTGACCGCTTGGCTGGTAGCCCTCTCCCGTCACGCTCAGGTTCTGCGTCCCCGTCTGCACCCACTGCACCACCATTTTATTTTGGGTCAGCGTTCCGGTTTTATCCGAGCAAATCGTCGTCACCGATCCCAAGGTTTCCACCGCCGCCAGTTTGCGAATCAGAGCGTTGTGACGCACCATGCGCTGGGTTCCGATGGCTAACGTCACCGTGACCACGGCGGGAAGTCCTTCGGGAACTACCGCCACCGCCATACTCAGTGACACTTCCAACAACGCCCGAAACTGACTCCATCCAGTTTGCAACACGCCGACGCTCACGACGAACGCCACCAACAGCAGGGAACCGAGAACCAGAACGTTGGCCAGTTCCGCCATGCGCTGTTGCAGGGGAGTCGCTTCGCTTTCGACCGATTGCAATAGCGTCGCGATCTGTCCGATTTCAGTGTTCATGCCGGTTTTCGTCACCACAGCCCGGCCGCGGCCGCTGGCGATTTCAGTCCCTTGAAACACCAAGTTCGATCGCTCGCCCAACGCCGCCTCTTCATGACAGCGGAGATCGGCCTGTTTGTTAACGGCTTCCGACTCCCCAGTTAAAGCCGCTTCGCGGACGGATAAACTTCGGGTCTCCAGCAAACGCGCGTCCGCCGCCACAGACCCCCCTGTTTCGAGGAGAACGATATCGCCGGGAACCAGTTCTTTGGCCGCAATTTCGCTGGAAATACCGCTGCGGACGACGCGCACTTGGGGCGCAGACAGCCGTTTGAGGGCGGCTAGGGCTTTTTCAGCTCGACTTTCTTGGAAGAAGCCTAAAATTGCGTTGAGAATGACGATGGCGAAAATTGCGACGGCATCTCGGGGAAAAATTCCCTGACGCAAATCTAACAGTGCCGAGACGATGGCGACGCCCATCAGCATCAGCAACATGACGTTGGTAAACTGTTCCCACAAAATGACGAGGTTGCTGCGACCGGCTGTTTCTCGGATTTCGTTCCAACCGAAAACTTGCAGGCGTTGGCGGACTTGCGCGTCCGTCAATCCTCGTTCGGCGTCGCTGTCGAGGAAAGTGAGGGCGTCGTGGGGGCTGAGGGCGTGCCACGCTCGCGAGGGGTCGTAGCCCGTCGGGTTTGGAGAAGGCGGAGAAAAGGCCATAATGCGAAGGCGATCGCGGCATCGGTGACGGACCGTTGGGGGCCCGGTGTCGGTTCGGGCAAGACGATCCGCGATATTCCCAGCATAGAGAGTTTTCGCCCGAAACAACTACTGCGATCGCGGGAGTTTCCCCAGTTCGAGATCGCGCCGTCCCTCAAACTGGCCGTACGATCGCTCTGGTTGTCTATTCTGCCGCGCCCCATGAAACGAGAACGCCAACTGTGGCTCACTAAAGGTATCGCCGGATTGCTATCTGTCGGCTTTGGGTTAAGCTTGTTCGGGGAAGCCGTAATTCGCAAATCGTGCCTGCGATCGCTGGTTCGCCATCGGCACCGGAAGCTTAGCCACGTTCGACTTCGGCTTGTGCTTGACGAACGAACCCGCTACAATCACCAGCGACGCCTCGAAACCCACCGAGTGGTCGTGCTGTGACGCGGCTGCAAATGCTGGGGATGTAGACCTTAAAATCGCCTTTCCGCGTCACGCACCGACTAGAACGAAATCGTCAGATACTGATTCTGAAACTTCGCCCCTTTCACGGACTTACCCTGCAACGCCGGGGGTAAAAAGATATTGTGCCGTTGTTCCCCAGCTTCGACTGTCACCTCGGGCCCCGACTGAATCAGTTTGACTTGTTTTTTATCGAATCCCGGCAAGAACAACCGTACCGTTTGCGCGGCGAGGTCGATTTCCATCGGTTTCGGGGCATTGGCGATACTCTCGAAATCCGGTAAATTTTCAATAATCGGCTGCCAGTCGTCGCCGACTTTGGTGGGAACTGCACTCAGCGTCAGCGGGGCAAATTCCGCCGCGATCGTCTCGCTGAAGCTCCTGCGATTGAGAACGATGCCCCCGACCGTCAAGCCGATTTGTTGGGCTTCCCCCCAACGGTATTTTGCCACGGCGATCGCCGCCGGATCGTCCGTCGTCACCAAATAGGCTGCGATCCGTTTGGCATTGGAGAGCGTCTGTTTGCCCTCACCGAGTAAATCGTCGAGCCGATCGGGGGTAAACTCCGTTTGCGACCAATCGACGTTTAACACGGCACTGCTCACCGGTTGCACGAACGGCGACAAAGCCCGCACGATATCCGAACCCTCGAGAACCTGGCGAAAACGGCGCAGATACCAGCCTGCAATTTCTGCGATTCCCAACATTCGCAGCGTGTCGCGATCGCCGGTTCCATCGTAGACGATGACATCGTATTTCCCGCTCGCATCGTACTCCCGCACGGCGTTGATGGCGAAGGCGCTATCCATTCCCGGTAAAACCGCCAGTTCTTGTCCGTAGACTTCCTTAAAAAACGGCGTTCGTAGATATTTCGCCTCTAAACTCTTCACCTGTTCCCACCCTTGCTCGAGCATATAGGGCGTATAAAACTGAATCGCCTGCAAGTTCGGCTCGATTTCCGTCGGTTCCGAGGCCACCGACGCCCCCAGCAGCAAGCTAAATTCGGGGCCCGATCCTTGACTGGCAAGTAACACGCGCCGTCCGAAGCTGGCGTGGTATTTCGCCGTGGCGATGGCCAGGGTGGTGCGTCCGGTACCGCCTTTTCCTAGAAATGTCAGAATCTGTGCCATAAAAAGAAATACATATCGTTACAATTTCTGAAGATAGCGCGATCGCCCCCCTTCAGCGCGATCGCCTCTCCCTCCCAAAATTCCCCAAATTCCTGATTCAGCAAGCCTTAGAGCTAATTTTAAATAAAAGCGATCGGGCAAACTCTCACCCCCTCGCACGAAGGCAGTTGGCGGTACGTGACGAGCGATCGTGAGACCGATCGTCACGTACCTACTGAAAACTGTCTCCACTGCTCACTGCTCACTGCTCACTGCTCGCTGAAAAAGGGGGGCTCGGAATTGATGTTACCGTCCCCCCCCTATATCGATCGTTGCAATCGTTTACGCGGGTTCGAGTTCGTCTTCAAAAAACCAGGTCGAAAAGCCGCGATCGAACGTCACGACGACGCCGATACCACTGCCATCGACCATTTTGTACTCAGAAACCGTTCCGACGGGATTTTGTTTGATTTGACTAACGATGTCGCTCGGGACGCGATCGCGAATCCGACGCACTTTAACCTTTTGACCTACTTCCATCACAGTTCGATTAACCTGTGTTTTCGATAAAACCACCCCATAGTGTATCAGGGTTTCTTCCCAGACCGACTTAAGATTGGGAGTAGTTTGCCAGTCCGAAGACGTAAACGCCGTGAGCGAACAAGACTGCACCCCAAATCGCACTCGCCCAAAGCGTCCAAGGTTCGTCGATACCATAGAGGGTGTAGAAAAACCAAGCGCCGGAATTACCAGCGGCGAAAATTGCTACGTGCAAGGCGAAATTGATGCGATCGCCCAAGCGTCGGTACGCCGGGTCTTTCGGGTCGGGTTTTCCAGGCCATTTGGGAGGCATACAATAAATAAATAAGGCTTAAAAACGAACGTAACGGTATCGATTGTACATAACCTCGTCCTTGACAGTCTGATAAAATTTGGATGAGGGGTAAAACCCCTCACCTAACAAACGATCGAAGCCTAGAGAAAACTTCGATCGCCAAAGATCGTCACGGGTCTCGCGCCAGCATTTGCGTGGGTTTACAGCATCGGACAAGACTATGCTAGAATCAAGCATTTATCCCTGGGATGGTTTCGACACCGCGTCGAGATGGCTAGAGGGCGATCGCACTGCTGCCACGAACAGCACGATCGCTCGAGTCGAACGACAAGGTTCTACAGACCGAACTTACAGCTCCCTGCTTCCAGCCTGCGTACGCCTCGACTTTGAAGGCTTAGAACGTTTTGAAGTCGTGCGAGATCAATTCGCACGGTGGGGCGTCCAATTCGACAACGCGATCGCCGTTTGTCCGTCGAATCCCGCCTATCCCACCCACTCAGGCGAAATCTTACTGATGGGTGCGCCTCAAAATGGATTTCTCGAGTTGAAATTCAGCCATCCCGTTCAGTTCGTATCGGGATTCATCACCAGTTCCAGAATTACCGCGATGTCGGCGTACAACCATCTTGGAGAAACGATCGCCCGCGCCGAACTCCCCTCGTCGAACCTCGCCGACAGCAAAAAGACGACCCCCCCTAACTATCAACTCATCGTTAAAGCCCCCAACATTCATCGCGTCACGTTTTACGCGTTCGATGGAGAGTTAGCCGTAGACGACATTAGTTTCGGATATTAACGCTCGTAGACGACTTTGACACTCATCGCGGCTTTAGCCGCAATGATTTTCGGATCGTAGAAGAGTCGGATTTCGGATAAACTCCGACTCTCAAATACTGGTTTTTCCCAACCCGACAAGCTTCTCTCTGTGGGGTACTTCTCACTATGTAAAAATATGAATTTGAGGTAAGTTGGGTTTCGCTATCGCTCCACCCAACTTACCTCAAATTCAGTGCAGAGACTCCGATCTGATAAATTTACATTTTTGAGATGCACTCCAAAAAATTAGGTATTTCATCGCCTTAAACTGTCTTCAGTATCGCTATAATTCAAGTCTTTATTCGCCAATTCAAAAATGTCCGTACAAGACGATCGACGCGAAAACGAACTTATCGAGTTATTTAATCTGAGAAAACCTCAAAATCCGACTCGTAGCGGAATCGATGCCATTTTAGAGTTGGACGGACGAGAGATTCCATTTGAACTAAAATCGACTACAAAATTTTCTGTCACGACTGTTCGAGATTTCAATTTCGACCACGTACGAAAATGGCAAGGTAAACATTGGCTGTTTGGATTTTACGACAAAGGCGGTCGATCGCTTCGCTATTGTCTGTATGCATCTCCGCAGATGATGGAACCTTGGATTCAAGAAAAAGCTCGATATATCGCACCTGACATTCAGCTTTCTCGAATCACCCCCGAACGATTGCAACTCTCTGATTTATATCGAATTTTAGGAGAGAAATCGAGTTATACGCTCGATGATGCTAAAGCATTACACAAGCGTCAATATACTTTTAGTGAATATCGAGCCAAAATGGATCTTGAGAATGGATATTCTACAAGCCGAATGCTAGAAATTTTACGCGATCGCTGTCAATATTTAATCGAACGCGGTTCGACGTTAAATAATCCCCATATTCCAGGATCGTATTTTCAAAATTGGGAACAAATTACAGAGTGTCATGCTGAACGGTTGCGAGAACTCGTTCGAGATGCTCTTTAAGACAACGCACGCTCGATCGCACGAGCCACGTGATACCCTAACGGTGGCGGAACCGCATTTCCAATTTGTCCCAACGCCATATAAACCGCTCCGCAAAATTTCCAAGATTCGGGAAATCCTTGCAAAATCGCACAGTCGGGAACTGACAGGCGAAAGTGTTTGTTTTTGGCCACAAACAATCGGGCATTTTCGCGGGTTTCAGCGACACCGTTCGGCCAAATTTGTAGCTTTCTCCATAGGGTTTGAGCTGAAGAACTATTGAGAATTGAGGTCGTGTGACGGGGGCCAGTTAATCCGCTACGGAGGGTGGGGGCGAGGGCGTCAAAACCAATATCGGGAAGTCCCAAGGCTTCTCGAACACCCATACAGGTTTTTAAAACTGAAGTTTCGCCTTCAAATAAGTTGAGTTGAAGGGAATTCCGATCGCGTTGTAAGTTGTTTTTCTTAGAATTTAAATGTTGCCAGTCGTAAAGAGGCTGCGGTTTGACAAATTTTTGGAAATATCGTTTTTCTTGAAATCCAATAAAAAAGACGCGCTTTCTCGATTGTGGTATACCGAAATCTGGGGCGTATAACACAATTTTGAGGACGTTGTATCGATTTAAGAGTGGTTTTTGGATTTCGTGAAAGACGTAATCGTTAAATTTTTTGCTCGATAATGCAGAGACGTTTTCTGCAACAAACGCACGAGGCGACAGCTCTAAAATTGCACGAACGAATTCGGGAAACATATCGCGATTGTCCTGTTTTCCTTCTTGGCGTCCGGCGATTGAAAACGGTTGACAGGGCGGACCGCCGTGAATTACATCTACTTCGCCGCGATAGGGCGTCCAATCCACGTTTCGGACATCGCCAGCGTCGCCAGAAAAAACCGTCCAGTTCGATCGATTGCGTTTGAGAGTTTTTCCGGCGTCTTCTAAGACTTCATAGGATGCGGTATGTTGAAATCCAGCGCGATCGAACCCTAAATCTAAACCGCCACCACCACTAAATAAAGAAAGCGATCGCAAGCCATTTTTAGGCAATTGAGGCATTAAATTCTCGGGATTTAATTTCGGCTGGTTAATCTCATGAACTGGGGCAACTCCCTGACCTCGCATGGCTTTTGCTTTCGCTTGACTCGACGCCTTCGAGATTTGTCGGTATTTTTCCCGCTCTGCTTCGCTGAGATTCCAGCCTCGATAAGTTGACACGCTTCAATTGTAAATTGATTGAGTTCTGATTATATCACGAATTTGAAATATTTTCAACTCGATCGATCGCTTTTTGAACAATCTTTTCAAACTCTACCATTTTCCCAATCTCTTCAGCTTCGTAACGCCCCTCAAACGCCTCTAACGCCGCTTTTTCCAACGCCAACTCGTAAGCGTCTTCCAACGTTTCTCGTAATTCGTCTTTCGTTAAATAGGTTCCTTTTGATTTCCGCCGTTGGTTGGTTCGCTGAATCTGCTTCACGCAATTTTTAATCGAAACCTCCCACGATCGCGTTATGCGTTGCTCTGCTTCTTGTTTGATGAGATGCAACAACAAAACAACACCATAGCTGAAAATCTTATTCAGTTTGTCCGATTTGCTCATTTCCTCAAGTTCTTCTACCAGCATCAACGCCTCGTCTACGCGACCTCGATGCAGGAGTTCTTTGAGTTCTAATAGTTCTTCCATCGTTTAGAATCCCAAATCTGATTTTGCTGTTTCTGCGGCTTCTAAAACCTCTTCTGTTTTCATTGAATCTAAATCCAAATCGCCGATTTCACGGTAAAAGTCTTCATCGTAAGGACGAGTCCGAACCACAACCGGCATCGGAACGGCGTGTCCTAACACCAACGCCTGTTGTTTTGAATCCAATTTCGACAACACCGATCGCAAATTTTGTCCGCCAGAAACTCCTGTAAAAATGGCTTCAATATCTTTATCATCGTTCAACAATGCTGTAATCCGCGTTCCCACTTGCGACATGACTTCGTTGTCAATTCCCGAAGGACGTTGATCGACGACTAACAGCGTTACGAAATATTTTCGCATTTCTCGGGCGATCGTTCCAAAAATGGTACTGCGAACAGAAGCTGTATCGAGAAAACGGTGAGCTTCTTCGATGGTAATCACCAATTGCTGAGGCTTATCAACAACGTTTTTCGTCCTTAAAAACTTTTCCGATCGCTTGACATAATGGCGGTGAATGCGTCGCGTAATCACGTTGGTTGCCAGCATATAAGACAACATATTCGACTGAGAACCAAACTCAATAACGACGTGCTTTCCGTTTTCAAGCGACTCGATAATTTGTTTGACGTAGTTTTGAGGACAGGTATTACGAATATATTTCAGTTCGTCCAGGCGCAATAATTTTCGCTGTAACGCCATAATTGAGGATTTATTGCCTCGTCGAACTTCGCAAAACTCTTGAATTTCTTCGTTGTCCATTGCCAACAGTTGAGAAATCCAAGTTCGTCCGAATTCATTCCGTAAAATAATGGCGTTTTCGATGCTGGCTTCCGATAAATTTAACTCCCGTTGAACCAGCGAAATATCTTCAACTTCGATTTGGTCGTAACTCAGTAAAAGTTCCTGTGCGCCTTTGATTCCTCGTTCGGTTGTCGATTCAGGATCGAGGGTGTACATTTCCACTTTTCCGGGAAACAGTTGACGCAATCCTTTGACGGTGTTGATGTTTTTTCCCTCACATTGTGCTTCCCAACCGTATTCCGAGTGCATATCGAAAATGAGGTTGACGGCGGCGTTTTTACGAATGACGCCAGAGAGCAACAATCGGGTTAAAAAGGATTTCCCGGTTCCCGATTTTCCGAAGACGCCGTTACTGCGTTCGACGAAGCGATCGAGGTCTAAACAAACCGGAACTTCCATATCTAACGGTTTCCCGATCGCAAAGTTTTTTCGCTGGGGATCGTCTTCCCAACCAAACACCGCTCGAAAATCGCGATCTAGGGCTTCGTAAACTTGGGAAAAGTGGCTGGGAATGGTTTTAACGGGAAGTAAGTCTAAATCGACGCTGGTATTGGCTTGAAACGATGCCAGTTTTGCGCCGTTGCTGCCGTTATTTTCCAGATTGCGGAGGACGTCGCGGGCGGCGTTTTCGTCCTTGAGCGACAACATCAGCATGGGACTGAGTTCGATAGTTCCGTAGGTTCCGCCCCCCATGAGAACCGATTGTAAAAAGTCGTCTTCGGGTTGGGGAGGATTGGCGGAAATGCGCTGGCTGGCGGTTCCGAGAGATACGTCGGTAAGCAAGCAGAAAAAACGGGCGCGGGTTCCTTGTACGACGAGAAATTTACCAACGCGCATATCTTCAACCGAAACGTCCGGGTGAAGGCGAACTTCTAAACCGTCGCTAAGCGAACCTTGAATGACGGAACCGAGAGGGCGATCGAATGTCATACCGACGTGATTTTAAGGCGAGGAATTCACGTCGATTGTAGAACAGTATTTATTGGATCGGCCTTGTTTTGGCGGTTGTTCTTCTCGACAGCTCGTCCGTTTTGGGCGGTGAGTCGTCCGTCTTCCATGCTGACGATGCGATCGGCGACATCTAAAATTCGGTTGTCGTGAGTGACGAGTAAGATGGTACAGCCTTCTTCTTTCGCCAGTTCGTGAAGCAAATTCACCACTTCTCGCCCGGAATGGCTGTCGAGGGCGGCGGTGGGTTCGTCGGCGAGGACGATCGCCGGATGGCTGACTAACGCTCGTGCGATCGCCACCCGTTGTTTTTGTCCGCCAGAGAGGTTTTCGGGGTAGTAGTCGGCGCGATCGCTCAATCCCACTCGCTCTAATATACGAGCGGCGCGTTCTTCCATTTCCCGTCGGGAAATCTGAGAATGTAACTCTAACCCCATTTGCACGTTTTGCGCTGCGGTGAGGCTGCGGTGGAGGTTGTGGGCTTGGAAGATGTATCCGTTGTGGCGTCTGGCTGCGACGAGTTGCTTTTCGCTGGCTCCACAGAGTTCTCGCCCCAACACGCGCAAACTCCCCGATTGTACGGAACGCAACGCCCCGATGAGCGTTAGCAGCGTGGTTTTACCGGAACCCGAAGGCCCCGTCATAATGACGATTTCCCCGGTTTCGATTTCTAAGTTGATGTCGAACAGGACTTGTTTGTGTAACGCCCCGTGTCCGAAGTAATGGTCGAGATGTTCGATGGTAATTGCAGCCATGTTCGATAATTGATAGGGAACAGGGAATCGGGAACAGAGTCGTAGGGTGCGTGACTTGAAAAATAGGGTGTAAATCCTTAGACCGATCGCTCTGTCACGCACCGCCAATGTACACCGCCAACTCATCCAAAAATATCGGCGGGATCGGCGGCTTGGAGTTTGCGGGTGGCGATCGCGCCGGAAATACCGCACATAATTAAGGTGATGGTGAGGACTTGAATCGCTCGGAATAACGTCATATATAAAGGTAGGTTCGTGGCGTTGCGGGTGAGGGCGTATAAGCCCAGGGAAACGCCGACACCGGGAAAGAAACCGATGAAAGCGAGGATGACGGCTTCTTCAAACACGATTCCTAGGAGATAGCGGTTTCGATATCCCATCGCTTTGAAAGTGGCGTATTCGGGAAGGCGATCGCGCACGTCGGTAGAAAGTACTTGGTACACGATGACGATTCCTACGATGAAGCCCATGATGGTACCGAGGGTGAAGACGAACCCGATGGCGGTGTTCGTCGCCCAGTAGTGTTTCTCGAATTCGATAAAGCCTTCTTTGGTGAGAACGTCTACGTCTTTGGGAAGGTAGGCGTCGAGGGCTTGGGCGACGGCTTCGGGATCTCGTCCGGGTTCGACGTGGAGAATTCCTAGGCTCACTCCTCCGGGGCGACGGCGGGGAAACAGTCGCAAAAAGTTTCGATCGCTCGTCATGAGGGTTCCGTCGGCGGCGAAAGACGCCCCCATTTCGTACAATCCGGCGATGGTGAGGGTGTGGTTCTCCAGTTCGGTTTTGACGGTTTCACCGCGATCGATCGTCGCGATCGCTTCGTCGTAGGCTCCCCTGGCGTTGCGATCGAACGCCACGGTATTGGGAAGTTTCATCTCGTCGGCGTACTCTTGCAGTTCCGGTAACTCGAACGCCGGGCGATCGGGATTGAAGCCAATGACCAAAATCGAGGTTTTTTGCCGAGTTTGGGGATTCTTCCAATCGGAAAACTGCACGTACATGGGATCGGCTGTTTCGACGCCAGGAACGTCCATCGCTTGATACAACCGACTCCGGGGAAACGTGGATAAGTTGACGAGGTTGCGAGCGTTGGGACTCAACAACACGATATCGGCGTCGAGGTGGCTTTGCAGTCGGGTGTTACTGGCGTAGAGAGCGGTTTGAAATCCCAACTGCATGAAAATCAGGATGTCAGAAAAGGCGATTCCGGCTAACGCCACCAACAAACGGGTTTTTTCGTGGCTCAGTTGCAACCACCCCAGCGGCGTTCGGCGTTTTAGGGATTTGATGAGCTTTAGCATGGGGATGAGGGGACGAGGGGGAGGTGGGGAGAGGGGGAAAATACATTGTCGGTGCGTGACGATTTTTCGGTCTTACGATTGACACCCTATTTTTCAAGTCACGCACCCTACGGATTGTTCACTGTTCACTGTCTTCGTCTAACGCAATTTCGGCGATGACGTGCAGGTTGGTAAAAGGAGCGGCGATCGCACTGGAATTTTCGTCGAGGGCGATGCGAACTTCGACAACGCGAGCGTCTACGTTGGCGGCGGGATCGAGATCGAGTTCGCTTTGACGCAAAACTTGCCAACCCACACGCTCTACGGTTCCCTGTAAGTCTTGGGGGAGAGCGTCGCTGGTGATGGTGACGGATTGTCCGGTTTGCACTTTGCGAACGTCGCTTTCGTAAACTTCTGCTACCACTGTCATCTCGTCGGTTTGTCCGATTTTGACGATTCCTTCTGGGGCGATGGTTTCGCCGGAATGGGTGTAAATCTCCAGAACTCGCCCAGCTTGGGGCGATCGCACTAGCGACAGTTCTAAATCGGCTTCGGCTTGGGTAACGGCGGCTTGGGCGGAGATGAGTTTGGTTTCGGCGAGGCGCACGTCTTCGGGGCGCACTTCGGCGACGGCGTCGAGGGTGGCTTCGGCTTCGGTGATTTCGCTCTCGACGGTGGAAACGGTGCGATCGAGGTTGGCTTGGGCTTCGGCGATTTGGGCTTGGTAGGTACTCACGATGCGATCGAGGTTGGCTTGGGCTTCGCTGAATCGTTCGCGAACGCTGACGGCGTCGAGACAGGTGCGATCGCGATCTTGTTCGGAAACCGCACCGTCTCGATAGAGCTGTTCGTATCGCTGACAGTCTTTGTTCGCCACGCGCAACTCGGCTTGCAACCGTTCGACGGTGGCTTGTTGCGCTCGCCGTTCGCCGTTGAGGGTGGCTTGCAGACTGGCGATGGTGGCGCGTTGGGTGGCGATTTGTCCGTCGAGTTCGGCTCGGTTGCGATCGAATCTCGCCGCTTGCGCTCGGATTTCTCCGGTTTTCGCCCCGGCTTCGACTTGTGCGAGTTCCGCTCTGGCAATTTCGACATCGGCGAGGGCGCGATCGAGGGCGGCTTGTCTGCGATCGTGGCTGTCGAGTATCGCGACGACTTCTCCGGGTTCTACCCAGTCGCCTTCGCTGACTTCGAGGCGATCGACTCGGCTTCCTTCGGCGGATTGGGAGGCGGAGAGATCGATGGTTTCTCCTTTGGGATCGATCCATCCCATCGCCGTGACGGTTTCGACGCGGGGTGGTTGAACTTCTGTCACCGCAGCAGGTTCGGAGGAAGACGCACTCAGGCGCACTAGGGCGTACCCGATGCTTCCTCCTAAACCCAGTAATGCTAGGGAAATTAGGGCGATCGCCGTTTTCGATACCGGAAGGGAGGTAGGAGCCTGTCTGAGTTCAAAGCCACGCATTGCTGTCGAACCTCTCGAATGCAACTGAACGGTTTAGTTCACTTTTGAGTATAACACTAAACTAAACCGAGTAGTTTAATTTTTGATGAAATTCACAACTCTTTAGAATTTGAACTAAACCGTATAGTATAATTAAAAGTGGGATCGAAAACGATTCCGTTTTCTCGCCAAACACGCACCATGATTCAAAAAAACGTCCCAACCCTCGAACTCGCCCCAAAAGCCGAGCAAATCCTCGACGGTGCGATGAAAGAATTTCTCCAACGCGGCTATGCTGCCACGAGCATGGATCGGGTAGCGGCAACCGCAGGCGTCTCGAAAGCCACGGTATACAACCACTTCGGCGACAAGGAAGGCTTGTTCGAGGCGTTAGTGAAGCAACTGGCGGAACGCAAATTCGCCCAAGTACAGCGATCGCAACCGTTGCAAGGAGATCCGAAAGTTGTCTTACGCCAATTTGCCATGACATTAATGAATAACGTGGGCAAAGATAGCGACTATAAAGCCTTCGTGCGGCTGATTATCGGAGAATCCGGGCGGTTTCCCCATCTCGCCCAAACCTTCATTCGGAACCTCTTCAAGCCAGCGTTAACAATCGTGACGCAATATCTCGCCGAACAACCTTCGTTAAGATGTACTGACGCCGAAGCAGCGGCGCGGGTATTCTTGGGTACGTTAATTCACTTTGTCATTTCTCAAAATTTAATGTACGGGGATGAAGTGGTTCCCATCGAGCCAGAACGCGTGATCGATTGTGCGATCGAGTCGCTGTTTGAATAGTTACCAAATGCGATCGAGCTTCAAGACAAACCCCGGTAAAACGTCTTCTCCTGAGAGTTCGTCAGAGTGTTGTAAGACTTCGACGGCGCGATCGCGACGGTAAATTTCGACAGTTTTCGAGGAGGGATCGAGAAGCCAACCGAGTCGAGTTCCGTTATCGCGATATTCCTGCATTTTCCGTTGTAGCGTTTCCAGGTTATCGCTGGGCGATCGCAACTCCACCACAAAATCGGGACAAAGGGGGAGAAACCGCTGTTTTTGTTCTGGCGTTAAAGCGTTCCAGCGATCGCTGGCAATCCAAGCCACATCGGGAGAGCGATTCGCCCCGTTGGGAAGGATAAACCCCGTCGAGGAGTCAAACGCGATTCCCGTTCCCCCTACGTCTATCCAGTTAAAAAGCTGTTGCGTAATGCGTCCGTTTCGATATCCGGTTTCTCCGCCAGTGGGGGGCATAATCACGAGATCTCCGTTGGCGTTGCGCTCGAATTGCACCTCGCGGTTATCCTGACAGAGTTGAAAAAACTGTTCCTCTGTCAGATGTAACGCCGACGAGTTGAGGGTGAAAGCGTTCGTCATGGCATCAGTTTCGGGGAGGGCGATCGAACCTTTACCGACATTATGCCCGACGAGAAACGGGCGATCGCCTTGCTGTCAGTGATTTTAACTTTTCCAAAACCAGCGCAACCGCGTCATCCCACTCGCCAGCAACGCCACAATTAGCGTATAAACCGCCGCCCGAACGACTCCTCGCCTCGGCGACATCGTAAAATCCTCAATGGTTTCTCGCCAACCCGTCAGCGTCAAAATCGGTAACAGTAAATTGGCATAGCCCACATAACCCACGAGTGGATTGCGCCCGGTAGCGACGAACAAACCGAACGCCCAGGTTTGACAAAATACGTCCGACACCACAAATAACGCCGCCAACAACAACGCCGACATCCCAACAGTGACGAACAGATAACTTAAGGTGGCGGGATCTTTTTTGATACCGCCTTCATAGGGTTCGAGAGCTAACCCCAATAGAATCCAGTAAACGCCCCACCGCCCGCAAGTCGCCAGCAACCGTTCCGTCGCATCGACTGGAGAACGCACCAGACGCAACAGCACCGCTCCCAAAATGGCGCTAACAACAGTGGTTTGCCACACCCAGCGAGCTTGTAATCCCACCAGTAAAATCAGAGAGATGGTAATTCCCAAAAGGGCGATCGCACCGTATTCCCAACCCCGCCACTCCGTCGCCCCCTCCTCCCTGGGCTTGACCTGCAAGGTTTCGACAATATCTTCAGCTGGTGGAACCGGTTGCGACGACTTCATCCACCGCAACACGCCATCGCCGACGATCGTTCCGGGTAAAACCACCAGCAGATATTTCCAATAGGCGAAATTGAGCAAACTGGGAAGCGGGGACATCGAAAACACCTGCTTCACCCATCCCGGTTCGCTGTAGGAAAACAGCAACGCCAACACCCACGCCATCACCCCCAACCGCCACGCCACGCTACGACGCGTCAACCACCACACCAACGCCCCAACCACCGCCACGTTTGCCAAGACGACTAAAATAATGTCGTTTCGCGTCGGTGAAAAGCCGCTTCCATCGGGATATTGCAACTGCGACAGCAGCAGGATTCCCATCAGCCATCCGGCGACGTTGATGCCTTTTTGCGCGATCTCGGGAACCCATTTGGGAAATCGCCCGAACGCCAAGCCCAAAATGAGGAATCCCGACAAGGCCAACCACCAGCGTAAATCGCCCAACGCCGGATCGAGAATATTGGGGCGCAGGTGTTGGAGAAACACCGCAAACGCCAACAGAGAGACGCCTCGCCAGAGAATTGAGGGAACGATGCGCCACCATTGCCAACCTCGTTCCTGTCGTCGCGATTGCGCCAGGGGAATCGCCGCACCCATCGAAAAGAGGAAAATGGGAAATACCCAATCGACCCAGGTTAAACCGGGAACGTCGGGATTAAAAATATGTTCGGGGGGCGGAACTTGGGCGTGGTACATCCAACTGGGAAGGACGCCACCAAAGGGAATAATGCCGGAAAACACCATCGCTAAAACGGCAATTCCCCGTAAGGCATCGAGAGCGTCGGCACGTTTTGAAACTGGATTTTCCCGCGTCACGGTCGGACTCCTTTTTCGATCGAGGGTTGGGGAGGGATTCACCACAGAGGCACGGAGGACACAGAGTTTTTGGAAGAGTTTTTGAAAAAGTTTTTGGAACCAAATCGCGTTCGTCAAGCTAACCTAACCTAAAAGACATTACTCGACGATCAAAGCCATCCTCCCGAGGCAATGTTTAACAGTTGCTCGACGCTGTGGTTGCGGTTGACTGTGATGCGAGGGAGAAAGTAGCGATCGCGAAACCAGTCGATTCGTAAGGTTTTGCCGTTGTAAAGATAGCCGGATTTATAATATTTCTTAACTTCTTTTAACGCAAATCTATTGACAGCACCAAAGGGATATGCTAAATGATTTGCGACTTGGTTTGTTGGATCTAAATTTTCCGTGCAGGCTCGAAGTAATTTTTGAGATCCGAGCAGTTCTTTTTTGAGGTCTTTTGAGTCGAGTGTCGTGAGATTTTCGTGATTTGAGGTGTGAGATTGTAAGTCGTAATACCCTTTAGCGAGTCCGGTACGGAAGTCTTGGCAACTGGCGCGATCGAGGGCAGTTCCAGGAATTCCCATAAAAGCGGGATTGATAAACCAAACGATTTTAATTGGCGTATTGTAGGTGCGATCGAGCTTTTCTAAAATCGGTAAAATATTTTGGTGAGCGCTTTTATAACCGTCGTCAAAGCTAATTAAAACTTTTTTCTGTTTGCGTTTTTCAGACGGAATCGGCTTGGGTGGATCGGCTAAAAAGTAATCGTAAAGTTCTTCGGTCGTCAGAAACCAGTAGTTTTTGCGAACGAGTTGTGTGAGAAATGCTTCAAAATCCTGTTTGAAATAGTCGCTACTCCACTCGAGGCGATCGGGGGGGCGTTCTTGGGGATTGTCGCGATCGATAATATCGTGAAATCCGAATACTGGAATTTCTTCAAAAAGAAGTTCTGTGGAAATCCGAAATAAACCGAGTCCGAATAAAAAGGCTAAAACAATAACTGTAACTGTTTTAAAAAGTTTGCGACGCTTGAAGTCTTTCCAACCATCGAATAGCAGTTTCATAGAAGTTTGCGAAACAGAAAAGGGGGAACTCGAACAATTCAGGCGAAGCGATCGCGTCGATCGAGGCGAGTACGAGAAAGACGGCGGGTTGCCGTCGATAAATCACTTCTTACTTTGACATCCTCTCCCAGCAACCCGTTCCGGGTATGCAGGGAGATTCCTTGGGTCGCCCCAAAGATTTCCTGCTTCACAGCCAGCCAACTAGAATCAGTGACCCGATCCCCCGTCGCCTCGACTCCACAGGCATTTTCGAT
>NZ_JAQNCQ010000148.1:0-15142 GCF_028368005.1 Geitlerinema sp. CS-897
GAGAAGGGGAGAGGGGGAGAAGGGGAGAGGGGGAGAGGGGGAGACAAGAAATACCCTATGGAGTCGGTGCGTGACGAGTTGGCCGGTAAGACCGGATACTTTTCTTGTCTTTAGGTCACGCACCCTACGATTGCTCTTAACTGAAAACTATCTTCACTGGTGACTGGTGACTGGTGACTGTAAAAGCCGAGTTCCTCCCGATCTGAAGGCTCTCCTGTCTGGGACGGTTTTTCGGTATGATTCACAGGGAGCAGCTTCGCCTGCACTGGGATGCGTTTGACGTTCGGCCGACCACAGACCCCGACGTCAAGCATCGTTCAAAATTTAATTTTTGCGAGTTTTTACGCTCCGCTGTAGTGGGAGATATCGCAGGCGAACACCTGCGACACCGTACCGTTAAAGTGGCGAGCGTTGCCGGACTCTGACGAAGCGACCCCCTGCCAGATACCGATCTGGCGAACGTTAATGGAGGACAGACCCCTGGCTACTACCGTCATCTTAATCCGTCACGGACAAAGTACGTACAATCTCGAAGGTCGCATTCAAGGACGCTGCGACAAGTCTGTTTTAACTGAACTCGGGCGGGAAACTGCCCGTCAAACTGGCCGCGCGTTGGCAGGAATCTCGTTCGATGCAGTCTATTGCAGTCCCCTGCAACGGGCGTCTCAAACGGCGGGGATTATCTGCCAAACGCTGTCTGAAGATGGAAGCCTGACACCGACGGTTTCCGATTTACTGCGAGAAGTGGATTTGCCGCTGTGGGAAGATCGGCGTCGGGACGAGGTGATGGAAACGTTTCCCGACGACTATCGCCTCTGGAAAGCTCGTCCCCACGAGTTCAAAATGGTCGTTCCTACTGAAGACGGCGGAACGCGAGACCATTTCCCGATTTTGTCGCTGCACGAACAGGCGAAGCAGTTTTGGGAGTTCGTGCTGTCGAAACACGCCGGTCAAACGGTGGCAGTGGTCGCCCACAATGGGATTAACCGCTGCTCGATCAGTACGGCGTTAGGTGTCGGTCCGCAAGACTATCAAGGGATTCAACAGTCGAACTGCGGTATTTCGATTTTCCGATTCTCGGGCGGCTTGAGCGATACAGTTCAGATGGAGTCGATGAACCAAATCGGCCATCTCAGTGACGATCCGTTTCCCTCACCCCGCAAGCCCCATCGCGGCCCGAGGTTGTTGTTGGTACGTCACGGCGAAACGCAGTGGAACCGGGAATCGCGCTTTCAGGGTCAAATCGACGTTCCGCTCAATGAAAACGGTCGCGCCCAGGGGCGTCGGGTGGCTCAGTTGTTGAAGTCGGTGAAGTTAGACTTTGCGGTGACGAGTCCGATGTTGCGCCCCAAGGAAACGGCGGAGTTGATTTTGGAACATCATCCGGGGGTTCCGTTGACGACGAACGAGAACCTGCGAGAAATCGGTCACGGCCTCTGGGAAGGGAAGTTGGAATCTGAGATTCGAGGGGAATACGGCGAGTTACTCGAGCGCTGGAAGACGCAACCGGAAACGGTACAGATGCCGGAAGGGGAGAATTTACAGCAGGTTTGGGATCGGGCGAAGTTGGCGTGGGACGAAATCGTGAAAGCCTATGGGGAGAGCGATCGCCCGCTGACGGGAATCGTTGTCGCCCACGATGCCATTAATAAGGCAATTTTGGCCTCGCTGTTCGATTTGGGGCCGGACTATTTCTGGAACTTCAAGCAAGGAAACGGGGCGGTCAGCGTTATCGACTATCCCCACGGTCCTGATGGAAAACCGGTTTTGCAAACCTCGAACGTCACGCTTCATTTGAACGAAAACGGCGAGTTGTTCGATCGCACTGCTGCTGGCGCGTTGTAGAACCGTCGTCTTGTTGGGACATCACTGTGAGGAGGGAAATGGCTGCAAAGGAAGTCTTGCGTCAGGTTCGCACGATCGATCCGCTCTCGAAGACCGATCGCGTGGCGGATGTTTGGCTCGACAACGGAACGATTCGCGAGATCGCCGACCGTTTGGACGACGATCTACCCGAGACGGAGGAAATTGACGCACGAGGTGCGATTCTCGGTCCGGGTTTGGTGGATTTATACGGTCGTACGGGCGAACCGGGATTTGAGGAGCGCGATACTCTGGAATCTTTGGCGAAATCGGCGATCGCGGGGGGCTATACCCGCGTGACGCTACTTCCGAAGACGGTTCCTCCCATCGATACCCCCGCAGGCGTCGCCCAGTTGTACTCGCGTTGGGAAAAACTGGGGTCGATCGCGCCTCGATGGAATCCCCCGCAGCTAAAGGTGTGGGGGGCGTTGACGCAGAACCTCGAGGGCGATCGCATGGCGGAGTTAGGGGACTTGGCCGAGGCGGGCGTTGTCGGCTTTACGGACGGTTCCCCCCTGTCTAATCCGGTATTCGTGCGTCGGGTTTTGGAATACGGCCAGGGTTTGCGGCGTCCTCTGGCCTTTTATCCGTGCGATCGCCGTTTGGCCGGAGAAGGGGTCGCTCGAGAAGGGGGCGATGCTTTACGATTGGGACTCCCAGGACTTCCGGCGATGGCGGAAACGGCGGCGTTGTCGGCTCTACTCGAGGCGGTGGCGGAGTTCGATACCCCCGTTCACGTGATGCGGGTTTCGACCGCCCGCAGTGTGGAAATCGTCGCCGAGGCCAAACGCCGGGGACTTCCGGTCACAGCCAGCACCCCTTGGACGCATTTGATTTGGGATACGACGGATTTGGCGGAGTACGATACGAGTTTTCGCCTCGATCCCCCGTTGGGAACTCCTCACGATCGCGCAGCCTTAGCTGAAGGGGTCAAGTCGGGAATTCTCGACGCGATCGCCATCGATCGCGCCCCCTATACCTACGAAGAAAAAACCGTAGCCTTTGCGGAAGCGCCAGCGGGTGCAATTGGGTTACAATATTCGTTTGTTCTGTTATGGAACGAGTTGGTCGCCTCGGGTCGATGGACGCCGTTGGAACTCTGGCAAGCAACGAGTACGAACCCGGCGCACTGTTTGCAGCAGTCGCCGCCCACTTTAAATGCAGGCGATCGTGCAGAGTTGTTGTTGTTCGATCCCAACACCCCTCAAAGCCTCTCGGCGCAAGCGCTCGAGTCGCGCTCCTCGAACGCTCCCGGTCTGGGAGTTCGTGTCAACGGGCGGGTGCTTCGGACTTGGTGTTAGCGACAATGTGACAAACGATCGTATCGCAGCGGCGGTGGCGATCGCTCAATGTCACTCGTTCCCATCGGCATCGGGAGATCGTCGATTCTTTACAAAACTTTAACTTCGACGCATCGAAGTTTTGTCATTTTCCAGTTAGGAAACCCCTTTCGACTCTAACGAACTGTTGTATTTGTTATAGTCTTGTTAAGAAATTTGTAATTTTAAGAAATGTTCCAGATTCTCTCTAGGGCTATCCGTAAAAATACTGATATAGTAGAAATGAGATCGTAGAAAGAAGTTTGCCAGACCCATTTTGAAAGACTGCATCTGACCGAATTGTTCGTTATCGTAGTGATGGAGCTGTTCGAGCGATGAAGACGTTCCTACAAATCACTAGCATGGTAGTTCTGGCAGTGGGTGCCTGCACGATCTCCGGAGAGTCTGTTTTGGCTGCTGAGTCTTCCCCGACAGGTGACGTATTGCTTCCTCGGGAACTCTCGGAATACGAGCCAGACGTCGAACCGGGTGTTCCCACTGGACCGGGAAGCGGCAGCCGCTGTTACGAATGACACCTCTTTCAACCAATTCGAGCGATTTTCGCCCCGATCGCTCGAATGAAGGGGAGAGTGTGAAAAATTACATTGCCAGGCATCGGTCAAAATACTCTCGATTATCACCTTCAAGGTCTAAAAATTCCCCAAAACTTCCAAAAAACTCGATCCGACCCAAACGGTATTGAATCACGCTGTTTCACTGCGATCTGTTGTTTGAGTTACATTTTGCCCGCGATCGTCTTCGAGAACGGAACTGCACCAGAGTCGATCGCCGCGTCCGAGAGTATGAACGCGCCACTGCGGATCGCTGTGAGGAAAATCGCTGCGGTAGTGACCGCCTCGGCTTTCAGTGCGAAACGCGGCACTTTTGAGAATTAATTCGGCAATATCGAGGAGGTTGCGCGTTTCCCCCCAAGCTAGGAGCGACGAACTATCGCCGTCAGCACCGACATCGGCCGTACGACCTCGAACGAGGGCGTTTATCTGTCGCGAAAGGGACGAGGCGGCGAATTCTGCTTTCCAAGCCGCGATGCGATCGAGGGCAAATTCCAGCGTGCGCGCGTCGCGAGAAATCCCCGCACTCTGCCACACCAATCGAGGTAAATCGTGACGTAACTGCTCGATCGCCCCTCGCGCGCCGCTGAGGTCGATCGCGTCGTGCTGCGTCGCGGGGGGCGGTTCTGCGATCGCCGTCTCGAGCAGTTCCAAATGTCCCAACTGCGCCCCGAACACGATACATTCGAGCAAAGAATTACTCGCCAGTCGGTTCGCGCCGTGAACGCCCGTGCTGGCAGTTTCGCCGACGGCGTACAGTCCCTCGATCGACGTGCGCCCCTGTAAATCCGTGGCGATTCCCCCCATCCAATAGTGCGCGGCTGGTGCCACGGGAACCGGTTCGGAAAAGACATCGACACCCCACTGACGACACACCCGCACGATATTCGGAAACCGTTTGCGAATCCGTTCCTCGGGAATCGAGCGAAAATCGAGCCAGACGTGGGCTTCGGCGGGATCGAGACCCGTACTGCGAAGGTAGTTAAAAATCGAACGGCTGACCACATCGCGGGGGGCTAACTCCCCTTCAGGATGGTAATCGAACGCGAAACGGCGACCTTCAGCATCGACGAGATGCGCCCCTTCCCCTCGCACGGCTTCGCTAATTAAAAACCGAGGCGCACCGGGTTTCATCAACGCTGTGGGGTGAAACTGGAAAAATTCTAAATCGCGCACGATCGCCCCAGCCCGCCAGGCCAACGCCACACCGTCCCCCGTACTGACTGAAGGATTGGTGGTTTTGGCGAACACCCGGCCGCCGCCTCCCGTGGCCAAAACGACCGCCCGAGCTTCGATCCAGCGAATTTCACCGCGATACAGCACGCCAACCCCCTGACAGCGTCCCGTTTCGTCGAGCCACAGGTCGAGAACGAACGCCCGAGAGATGGGGGTAATATTGGGACGTCGGGCGACTTGTCGTCCCAGAGTGCTGACGACGGCGCGTCCGGTGGTGTCGGCAGCGTGGAGAACGCGGCGGCGGGAGTGGGCGGCTTCGAGGGTCAAGGCCAGCCGGTTGTCTTGTCGGTCGAAGGAAACGCCCAATTCGACGAGCGATCGAATACAGTCGGGCGCTCGTTCGGCTAAAAACTCCACGGCCGGTTTATCGCACAGTCCAGCCCCCGCCTTGAGGGTGTCTTCAATGTGGAGTTTGGGGGAATCGTCCTCCGCTACGGCGGCCGCAATTCCGCCCTGGGCCCAATCACTGGCGGAGAGTGGAATTTCGTCTTTTGTCAGCAAGCCGACGTTGAGGGAATCGGGCAAACACAAAGCGGCGTAGAGTCCCGCCGCTCCCGACCCCACCACGATCGCATCGAAGCTCGACGGGAGTGTCGGGAGAGACTGAACCTCAAACGTCGGTGAACTCACAATAAAAATCGCCCCTTGTTCGATGTTTGACCTGAAGGAAATCGGATGCCGCTGGCAACCCTTGGAGATCGACCGCCATCGCAGCCGATTTCTCTTTACCTCAGTTTACAAGGGGCGTTGGAAGTTTTAAATGTTTTCGCGATCGGGACGGAGATCGACGCGATCTCCCATCGTTTTTTAGTAAATTCCGTTGTTAATGCGATCGTCACCTTCTATGAGGAAGGGTTCGGGTTCGGTCACCGTGAACTTATCTAAGTTCGCTTGCAGAATTTCTTTCTGACGTTCGCTCAACCCCGGAATATCTAGCACGTCTTCGACGTTTTCGTAAGGGGCGTGTTCGATCACGAGCGTGGCGAGCGTGGGATACATCCCGCGATATTTGCGGAACGCCCGGAGGTTGGTGTTGTTGAGATCGAGTTTCTCTCCAAACTCCGTTTTGAGTTTGACGTCGAAGGAGTTTTTCAACGCTCCTCCTTCGTTGGCCATGGCAGGTTGAGGCAGTCCGACCCATCCCGCCAAACCGACGAGCAAGCAAACAACCGTTAACAGGCGTACCAGTCGTTTCATTAATTCAATCCCTCTCTCGATGATATGCAAGTTTTACCGTCAATAGTACCATTTTCCACGACATCTCTATCACGGCTCGTTCGATGGGGATCGCGCGGAATTCATCCGGTGCGTACTTTTCTCGTGGGGACGGTCAAACTTCGATTTCTTGATAGCTGACGCGCACGAAGGAATCGAGGTCGTCGAAACTACCGGCGTAGGTGAGGGTGGGGCGATCGTAGCCTTTGAGTATGACGCGGTGTTCTTCAAACAGGTCTCGACTGGCTTTGATGGCGCTGAGATAGTGATAGGTCGTTTCGCCCAAGGCCACGTCTTTGTGGAGTTCTTTCGTGGCGGATTCTAAGCGAAAGGCTGCGTTGACGGTGTCTCCGAGGGCGGTGTAGTCGGGGCGATCGCCGGTTCCCGTATTCCCCACCATCGCGTATCCTGTATTGACCCCCGCACCGATCCGCAACGGGAACGGGAGGGGGTAGCGATCGCTGAGTTCCCGCGTCATGTGGTGCAGTTCTCCCAACGCCTGACAGATGCGGAGTACTTCTTCTTTACTGACGCCTTCCTGGCCGATTTCCGGGGCGCTGTGGAACCAAACCGCCATCACCGCATCGCCGATATATTTATCGACCCAACTTCCCGCTTCGCGGATGATGTTTCCCGCCCGTCGAAACCAGGTTCCAATGATTTCTGAAAGCATTCGTTCGTCGAGCTGGCGGGTCAAGACGGTAAAGTCTCGAATATCGACCACCATGACTGAAATCAACCGCCGTACTGATAAAACCGCCGTGGCGCCGGAGTCTTCTGTATCGGTGTCGTCCGGGTCGGGGGCTGTTTTGGTGGGAGAATAGAACGTCAGTTCGGTTTGGCCGAGGGTGACGCGATCGCCGTTGTTGAGGCGTACGGGAACGCTGACCCGTCGTCCGTTGACGAACGTACCGTTGCGAGAGCCGAGATCGATTAAGTAAAACTCACCCAAATCTGTTTGCTGAACCATGGCGTGAGCGCGGGACACCCATCGATCGGGGAGTGTAATCTGGTTGTCATCGCTGCGTCCGAACGTCCAGCAGTTATTTCCCGATAAGGGAAGGTAACGCGAGCCAGATTCGGTTCGCAGGATGAGATGGGGGGCAGATTTCCAGGTCACCACAGGCACTCTCTCTACGACAGGTTGACGGAACAGGGGGAGAGCTACGTCGCTTTGTATCTTTTTTATATTTTGTCGAATCTGCGCTCTTTTGGTTTCGCACGCAACCGATCGCGTCTTGGCGCGAGTTTGGCGACTCTAGCCTAACAGAAGGCGTGGTGGTTCGGACGCCAACGCGCTCGACGCGAAGTTTGGCAATGGCGATCGCGTGTGAGATCTCTCAGACCTGTCTTCCCCGAACGACCTCTAACGCGAGGTTAACCCGCTCGGCTCGATACACCCTATCCCCATATTAAGCCGCTAAAGCAGCGAACCAAAACAGTGTATCTACGAAAATCGTACTTAGAACTGCGCCGGAAAACGCCCAACGGTGAAGGGAAGTGTTGGGGGATTTCCAAGCGGCACCTAGGGGTAAAATTCCCGATAAAAACAGCACGCTTCCCAAGACGATCGCGCAACCGATGCCCCACGGCGTTTGGACTTTGGCGATCGCAGCCTGGAAAATCGGCATGGCGAATTCTGCATCGACTTGCATCAACTGACGCCAGTGCGGCATCAGATCGACTAAATAAAAATATACATCGGTTACGACAGTTCCAAATAAGGAGCCGATGGCGAACCAACTTCCGACGAGCAGGCGTCGGCGACTGATGCACCACAGGGGTAGCGGTAGGGCGATAAATTCAACGGGAAGGTGGAGTAGCGGCTCCCAGCGCAACCAGCCCCAGTAAATGGCACCTGCCAGCCAACTTCCGGCGAAACCCAACAGTAAATCGCCCCACAGCCAGGTTTTTCGTCGCGAGAGCAATACGCCGCTCGATCCCACCCAAAACAGCGTCAGCACCACGCTTATCCACGGGAAGTTCCGCACGAGGGGCGCTTCGGCGAACACGGGAACGGACACGAGAAATACGGCGGCGGCGAAGACTTGCCACGCGGGTTCTGCCAGTACGTTCGACCCCGATCGCTGGTCTTCAGAGGGCTGCGATCGCTGTCGATAGAGGGTTGGATCGGTGAACGGATAGTAAAACAACGTAATTGTTAACATTTGCAAATTCTCCTCATCAACATAACATATCTCTCTTTGGCGGCGAGGCGTGGAGGGTGATGGGGGGGGAGGAGACGAGGAGGAGGGTGGAAAATCAGACCCCGTTAAAACTGGTTGAGGTGAGGTTAAAATCGAACTCGAAATTTATTAAAAAATTCGAGACGATCCCCTCTGTCATTAATTCATAACAAACACCTTATAAATCCAACATTAATATTAAAAAATAACGAATTAACTGAAGGTTTAGCTTAAAATAAAACCATAGAAAATCTGCCTATCGAGTGACCAGTCAAGGTTAAAAATTATGGCTTACGTATGCGAACTCGGCGGCGATCGAAGGGTTTATCTCGATAACCGGGGAACGCAAACCGTCGTCACCACGGTCAGCAGCGGTGCGGGACAACAACAACAGTCGAGCAGCGGCTTTGAAACGGGAGCTTGGACGGCACCACCGACGATGTACCGCACGCCGAACGGTGTCGTGCTGCACGTGCAAACCGAACGCGGCGATCGCACGATCCAAATCCAAGGGCAGCAAATGCAAAGTCAAACCGTTGCCTCGTCAGATCGCGAACGCATTCCCTTAAACGAAATCGACGAGATGCCCGCTGCCTCGAAGCCGTCAATGGAACCCATGAAACCCATGGAACCCATGAAGCCCATGGAACCCATGAAGCCGATGAAAATGGGAGATATGGAAATGAACGCCAATCCGATGGAAATGCGGATGGGGAACATGGAAATGAAAATGGGATCGCCGCCGTCGATGGGCGATCGCCCGGAAAATCAGCGGCGGTTCTGCACGCAATGCGGCGCCTCCGTAGGAGCGAGCGATCGCTTTTGTGGAAGTTGCGGCCATCGGCTGAGTTAGACGGCTGTGGTGGGTACGTCACACGAGAGCAGGCTGACGAGGGAGGCGATCGCGTCTCCAAAGGCTTCGGCGATCGATCGCCTGGGGGATTGGGTCGAAACGCAGCTACAACGCCTCGGCGTAGAACTGACGATGGGGGGAGAACCCACGTTCGTCTCCGAAGACGATTTCGAGTCGCTCCAGTGGCGCACCGAAGCCCTCGGCGACGACAAACGCCGCATCGCCGGACAGTTGTTGCAACGTCTGGCCAGACGGTTTGACAAGCCGGGAGGATTGCTGCACTACGGTCTGGGGAAACTCTATCCGGGCGAACGCGATCCTCGTTGGGCGTTGGGCTACTACTGGCGACAAGACGGCGTTGCCATATGGCGCGATCGCCGTTTGCTCTCCGAAGACGGCCAGTCCGAGGGCTACGATCTCGACACCGCCACAGTATTTATCGAGTGTCTCGTCCGACATCTCGGCGTGTCCGAGCGCTGCATCTGTCCGGCTTACGAGGCCGACTCGTCCGAGAAAGCCGGATATGTTTTGCCGCTGTTACCCGTTTTTCACGGCGATCGCGTGTCCTGGTGTTCCTGTCGCTGGCAGGTTTCCCCCTCGAAGCATCCTACCCCGACCCTCACGCTGCTCGAGGGCAATTCACCGCTGGGGTTGCGCTTACCGTTACAAACCCTTCCCGAACCGACAAAATTCCTCGCAGAAGCCGTTCTTCCCCTCGGGGACACCCTCGCCGTCGCCCCCACCCCCATCGAAGCCTCAGATAACAGCATTCGCATCGCCCTGTGCGTCGAAGTTCGCCAGGGAACGCTGTACGTGTTCGTCCCACCGTTGACGGGGGCGGCGTGTTTCCTCCACGCGATCGCCGCGATCGAAACCACGGCGGCCGAAACGGGGGTGAAAGTGGCGATCGAAGGCTATCCGCCGCCCGGAAACGCCCGAATCGCGGGATTTTGCATTACCCCCGATCCCGGTGTCATCGAAGCTAACGTTCACCCCGCCGCATCCTGGCGAGAATTGGTCGATCGCACGACGATTTTATACGAAGAAGCACGACGCTGCGGCTTGGGAACCGAAAAGTTCGATCGCGACGGAAGACGACTGAGTACCGGCGGTGGCGCCCACATCACCCTCGGCGGAAAAAACACCCAGCACAGCCCCCTGTTACGCCGTCCCGATTTACTGCGGAGTTTCATTAGCTACTGGCAAAACCACCCCAGTCTCTCCTATCTCTTTTCCGGTCGGTTTGTCGGCCCCACCAGTCAGTCGCCCCGAGTCGACGAAGCGCGACACGAGAGTTTGTACGAGTTAGATCTGGCCTTTTCTCACCTCGAACGGGGGCGAAATTTGTCGCCGTGGGCGATCGATCGCCTGTTGCGAAACCTCCTGATCGACGTGACGGGGAACACCCACCGCACTGCTTTTTGCATCGATAAACTGTTTCCAGTGGAGAACCCGCGCCAACAGTTGGGGTTGCTGGAGTTGCGATCGATCGCCATGCCGCCGACTCGAGAAATGCGCCTGTTACAACTGTTGTTAGTGCGGACGTTCGTTGCCTGGTTTTGGGAAACTCCCTACACCGAACCCCTGACGCGCTGGGGAACGACGCTACACGATCGCTTCATGTTGCCCCACTATCTCGAACTCGATTTTCGTGCCGTTCTCGACGACTTACAACAGGCTGGATATTCCTTCGAGTTCGATTGGTTCGCCCCGTTTTTCGAGTTTCGTTTTCCACAATACGGCGCGGTGCATCGGGACGGATTGACACTGGAGTTGCGCCACGCCATCGAACCCTGGAACGTTCTTGGGGAAGAAATATCGAAATCGGGAACGGCGCGATACGTCGACGACACGATGGAACGGGTTCAGGTGAAGCTGTCTGGCGACGAACGACGGTTGAAGCACTACGCCGTCACCTGCAACGGCGATCGAGTACCTCTGGGACGGTCTGGAACGCCCGGCGAGTGGGTCGCAGGGGTGCGATTTCGTGCCAGAACCCACGAAACGCTCTTGCATCCAGCGATCGCCCCCCACGCCCCGCTGCATTTCGCCCTCGTGGAATCGGACACCCATACGGCGATCGCCGAGTGTATTTATTATGTCGAACCGCCCGATCGCCCGTTGGATACGACGTTTCCTCAAAATGCAGAAGAGGCGCGATCGCGTTGCTGCGAGCGGTTTGTCGTACCCCGATCGCGATCGCACCCAGTCGATATCGCCGAGGCGTTACCGGATGCAGAATTTCCCCTCACTCTGGATTTGCGGCGTATCAGACCCTGAATCGTCGAGAAATCGAGGAAAGCGAACGTGCTAACATCGACCTGCAACCCCGCCCCACTGCGTCGCAGGCGATCGCTCGTCGAGTCGATGGCGATCGCATCCCCACGTTGCATCTACTTGCCAAACAGTCAACTCAATGCTCGAGTCTAAAATATGGCAACGGTTCGCCTAGAACGAATTACCCGTCAGTTTCAAAACGTTACCGCTGTTGAAGACATCACCTTCGAGGTTCCGGGGGGTGAATTTTGGGTATTGGTCGGGCCGTCTGGCTGTGGGAAATCGACCATTTTACGGACGATCGCCGGATTAGAACGGGCCACTTCAGGACATCTGTACATCGGCGAAACTTGCGTCGATGGCGTTCCAGCGCGACAGCGAGACGTGGCGATGGTGTTTCAAAATTACGCTCTGTATCCTCACATGACCGTGAAGGAGAACCTCTCGTTTGGCTTGCGAATGCGTCGCACCGACCCGAAAACGATCTGCGAGCGGATCGATCGCGCCGCCACCGCGCTCGATATCGCCCATTTACTCGATCGCAAACCCAAACAGCTCTCCGGGGGACAACAGCAGCGGGTGGCGTTGGGACGGGCGATCGTTCGCCAACCGCGCGCGTTTCTCCTCGACGAACCCCTCAGCAATCTCGACGCGCAACTGCGGGAAGAAACCCGCGCCCAGCTTAAAGAACTGCACCAGCAACTGAGGATTACCACGATTTACGTCACCCACGACCAAGTCGAAGCCATGACCCTGGCCGATCGCATCGTGATTCTCGATGGCGGTCGCATCCAACAAATCGGAACGCCCTTGGAGTTGTACGATCGCCCGGTCAACCGCATGGTGGCCACTTTTCTCGGAAGTCCCCCGACGAACCTGTTTTATGCCACTTACGACGGAACACAGTTCGATCTTGAGGGACAAAAACTGCCCGCATTTCCCCTCGACGACAGTTCGACGGACGCTTTACAGTCTTTTCAACAAGCCGGACGAGGGATCGAATTCGGAATTCGCCCGGAAGACGTAGAACTGGCCGATACCGAACGCGGACAGATTCAGGTCGAGGTGAGCATTGTCGAACCTCTCGGACGGGAAACGTTGGTGCGGGCGGCGATTCCCTCTCGAAGCGCAAAAACCCCGCCAATTTTAAACTTTCTGACATCGCCAGAGGTTCGTTTGACCCCAGGAGAACGCGTGTGGGTGAGGTTTCCGAGCGATCGCCTGCTCGCCTTCGACCCACAAACGGGACAGGTTATCCGCTACCCCACTTCTCCTTCCCACGCTGGGGTTTCTTCCGAGAGCCGAGTCTGACGCGAGAGCGCGATCGCGGCCATTTCCTCCGAAATCCGAATCTCAAACACGGGTTTGCCCCAGTCAGACAAGTCCCTCTATCCCCCCAACCCCCCTCTTATTTGGGGGACTAAGGGGGGATGTGGTGAAGACTTCTTGAAACCTAGCTTATTGGAAAAGGATGGAGTATTGTCCGTCGCGATCGCGATATCTCTCCTTAAATTTAAGTTTCAATTTAGATCCAATTGGCGATCGCTTCGATATCTTAAGGAGTAATTTAGATACCGGCCCGAGATAGCGTTCCATTGAAGCCTTAGTGGTGCAGAAAAGTCCTGAAACCCTTGTTAGAAAAGATATCGCCGTATTAAAGGGTTGCCCGCCAAATCCCAGATCGGTAAATGGTTGCCGGAGATCCCCGGCATCTTGGAGATGCCGGGGATCTGGATTGAATTCCAATACATATTTTATGTAGTTTGTCAATCCCCGATCTCGAAAAGTTTTCTGCACCACTGAACCATTGAAGCAGGCGGTGGGTGTGAAGACCGTCGAAAATTGAAAGACGAGTGGAGAATCGCAACGGATTTGAGCAAAATCGAACGCGATCGCCCTCAGAGCTTCCTGGAATCATTGTCGATCGAGTTGGGGTTTGGTCTGAACTGACCAGGTCGCAGTGCCTATTCAGCTTGCCATCTTCTCACCCAACCCTTTATGGCGTACCGAACGAAGGTACGTATGTATCGTGTTTCTCGTGAGTTCTGTGTTAAAGTCAGTCCTTTCGTGGTTGTTTTCCGAAAAAAATCGGACTTACGACTACACGGGTTTGTCCGCTGAGAGCGATTATATCTTCGAGCCGACTGAAGACGCTAACAGTGCTTATATTACGAGTACGAGAGATCTCCCTAAATCCGGCGATCTCCTCATCCTTCCGGCACGAGACGGCCCGGCATACTACCGCATTCTACAACTCGATACCTATAACGATTCTCCCGACCTGTGGACGGCTCAACTCGAGCGAGTGACAGAAAGTTAACAGGGTGAGGAGTCGAGTCGCCTTCAATCGGTTTAGGACGGAGATAGAAAAGTTGTAAAAAGACCCGAAATAGGCAGTTTGCAATAACAGGCGTTCAAGACAGTTGAGATTTGAGCTTGTCTAACAGCGTCCCGTCTAACTTCACCTTAACTTCTAACCGTTGCGACTCGTCCCGCAACACCAATAATGCCTTTCCGTCTCCTGCAACGCAGTTCAACGCCGACGGCTTCACTTCTAGGGATTCGTAAACGATCGTGGGAACTGCTACCCGTAACACGACTTTAGGCTGAGATTTGGGATAGACGTAAAGCTGCTGTCGCGATTCGTCGAGTTCGAACTGACGGGCGGTAATATTATGCGTGTCCGTTTCCTCGGGTTTGCGCCAGTAAATCGTGATGCCCTTGAGTTCTGGGTCGGTCATCGCAAAGCGATCGTCGAATCGCTGCGGTTCCCAATCCAAATCGTCGCTGTTTCCGCCGTCGGGAAGCAAACGCTGCTGCCAAAGGATTTCTTTGCCCGCTAACTTACCCCACCAACGACGAATTGTCTCTAAATTCTCGGAGTTATTGGGGCTATTGCTGCCGTATTGCCAAACGAGTTGGGATTCCATGAGAAGCTATCTCGCTCTGTGATGCCAATCGGTCATACAGCCAGTTTAACCGAGATGGGAAGAAGGGGAGCTTCTTCAGGGAAGAGTGAAGAGGGAAGAGTGAAGAGGGAAGCAGGGGAGACAGGGGAGAAACTGTTAACTGTCTTAACTGCTCACCGCTCACTGTTCACTGTAAAAGGGGAGAGTGGGAGAAAGCCTTTTTTGTCAATTATCAATTTTCTATGGATTTACCCATCGTTCACCATCGGGATTACGTCGCGCCGCTTCCCCCCAAACATCGTTTTCCGATGGCGAAATTCGGAGGACTGTTCGATCGCATTCTCGCTGACGGAATCGCCACCCCCGACCAAATTCACATCCCCCGTTTGGCGACGTTCGAGGAAATCGAATGGGTTCACCAGCGGGACTACACCCGCGCCTATTGCGACGGAACTCTCGATCCCAAGGTGCAGCGACGCATCGGTTTACCAAAAATTTGGGTCTAAAGCCTCGCCCCCTTCGACTTGGCTCACTTCGACAAGCTCAGTGCAAGCAGTGCGAGCAGGGCAAGCCTTGCAGGGCGACTTTGCTATGATGTCAGAGAACTGGAACGGTATTTAACCAGTCTAAAAACCGAGCCTCTAATCGAGGCATCCGAACCTTGAAAACTAGAGTTAGCGGGTTCTGTTCGGGAAAGCTCCAACAGGTAAAA
>NZ_JAQNCQ010000149.1:0-3461 GCF_028368005.1 Geitlerinema sp. CS-897
AGATTGGTTAAACTCGACAACGGTGAGACATCTGCAATTTGATTTTCATCAAGCCAAAGCCCTCTGAGAGCGGTCAAACTCGCCAATGGCGCAAGATCCTCGATTTCATTGCCATTAAGCTTAAGCAATCCCAGATTGCTCAAACTCGCCAATGGCGCAAGATCCTCGATTTCATTGCCATTAAGCCAAAGCCGTTTCAGATCGGTCAAACTTGCCAATGGCGCAAGATCCACGATTTGATTCTCATTAAGCCAAAGCGTTGTCAGATTGGTCAAACCCGCCAACGGCGAAACATCCACAATTTGATTCTTATGAAGCCAAAGCTCTGTCAGATTAGTTAAATCTGCCAACGACGAGACATCCACGATTTGATTCTCATAAAGTCCAAGCGTTGTTAGATTGGTTAAATCCGCCAACGGCGAGACATCCACGATTCGATCCCTAACTAGCCAAAGCCCTGTCCGATCGGTCAGGTTCTCCTCAGCCCGATCGCACTCTTGCGTTTCCGCTTTTTCCAACAGCACGTCTACAGTATGTCTGGCTTCGGTTGTCAGACGCTCTCGGTTCTCGCACCAATCGGCAAACGTCCAGTCGGAACGGGGCGAAACGCTTTGACTCAGCGCCAGTTTCCCCGACGGGAACGACTCGAGGGCGATCGCCATTGATATTGACAGCCAAGCAACGGTTAAGATTTTCTTCATGGTTCTTCTACTCTCTTCCTCACATTTCAAACCAAGGGGCGATCGCACTCAAAAATAAACTGAATACAAAATTAATCGTAAAATTTTTTACGATTTAAAGGTCGAGAATTCAATATTCTCGACTTAAATGGATGTTCTTCAAAAGAAAAAAATTATTATCATATTTTCGAGAAAAGTCAAGCATTTTCGTCAGTTAAAATACCTCGAACAAGCGATCGCACCTCGTCTCCATTCGCGCTCGTCTCAACCTCACGACTACAATAAAAGTAACAGTGTGACCGATCGAGGATCGTGACTCAGGAATTTCAGATTTCCGTAACGCCAGTTGGGGTAGACGAATATCTCGTGCGAACCGAGCGCGTCGCACCGGGAGTTCCGCTTGCCGAAGAACAAGCCGTTTGGCAGGTCGATGGCTGGATCGGCCGAGCCAGAGACCTGATGAGCGATCCGCTGTCGGGTCTGCTTCAGGGAAAATCCCCCACCCCGCTCGATCGCGATCGCCCCGACCTCGTGACCTTGGGGCAACAGCTCTACAACGCCCTGTTTCAAGGGAGTTTGCGCGATAGCTGGATGATGGCACAAGGCATCGCCCAAAACCGCCAAGAACCGCTGCGCCTGCGGTTGGGACTCAAAGGAACGCGCCTCCCCAGCCTTCCCTGGGAAGTCCTCCACGACGGCGACTATCCCCTCGCCACCGGAACCAGCGTCTTGTTTTCCCGCTATCTCCCCGGAACCAACGGCAAAGAACTGCGCTCAGCGCTGGGAAACGCCGCCATTACCCCACAACTTCCCCCCGATCGCCCCCTACGAATTCTCATGGCCGTGGCCGCCCCGAGCGATCGCGACAAACTGCAACTGACGCGGGAAGCCGAAGACTTACAAACCGAACTCAAACGGCTCTCCGACACCGGCCAAAGTCCCCTACAAACCGAAGTCGAAATCCTCGAACAACCCAGTCGCAGCCAACTCACCCAAGCCCTCGAACACGGACACTATCAAATCCTCCACTACGCCGGACACAGCAATTCAGGAGAGTCCGGCGGGAGCGTGTATCTGGTCAACCCCAACACCGGAGTTACCGAAACCCTCAGCGGCGACGACTTAGCCGGACTCCTCGCCAACAACGGCATTCAGATGGTTCTGTTTAACTCCTGTCGCGGGGCCCACGTGCGGGCGACCGGAGAGCGCAACCTAGCTAGCGCCTTGGTCAAACGGGGCATTCCGGCAGTCTTAGCCATGGCCGAACGCATTCCCGACGAAGTAGCCTTGACCCTGACACGACTGTTTTACCGCAACCTGATGCGAGGCTGTCCCATCGATTTGAGCGTGAGTCGGGCGCGACAGGGATTGATTTCTGCCTACGGCTCGAACCAGTTGTACTGGGCGTTACCGATTTTTTACCTTCACCCGCAGTTCGACGGATACTTGACGAGTGCGCCCCACGTCGAAAACCCCGTTGAAAACGCAGCCGAAGAGGTTCCGGTGTGGCCGTCGCCAGCGCGATCGCAGGATACAGCCTCGACCCTGCCAAACCCCAGCTCTGCCGACTCGAGCAATTTGACAACGCCTCTACTCCGTCACGCGACCGATGACGACGATCGCCTCGAAGGAGAACTCGGCGAACTCGCATACGGAGATATGACCGACGACGCCGACGCCGCCGACTTGGTCGGAGAAATTTTTAGCGAACTGGCGAAGTCACCGCCGAGTGACGAACCGCCCTCCGTTGCGACCCCTACCGACTCCCCAGCGTCCAAGTCGATCTCGTCTGACCCGTCCTCTCCCTCAGCAGGCGATCGCCGATCGGATGCAGGGTTGCCGACATCGCTGGCTCCCTCAGACCGGGTTCCGCCCTTTCGAGAAAAGCCATTTCCCCAGTCTCAGACTCCTCAACAAGTCGGCGATCGCCCACTCGCGAGAAAAAAAGTCGGATACGCGATCGCGATCGCTCTGGTTGCCATCGTGGGTGTTGGAGTATGGTGGAGTCGCAGTCGCAGCCCTTCCGACTTATCTCGAGGTAACGTGCCGATCGTCGTCGTTCCCCAAGCCCCCTCGCCACCGAGTACGCCAGAAGCGTGGCAGGACTTACCGACGCCAGAGTTAACCAGTCTGGCGATGGCCGAATTCGCCGAAGGCAACTTCGACTCCGGCATCGAAGCAGTCGCCGCTTTATTGAAGAGCGATCGCAACGCCCTCGACCAAGCTCGAGCTGCCCTCGCACAAGTTCCCTCCGAGCGCCTCGACGATCCCAAAATCTTGTTTTTAAAAGGTCGTCTGGCGTGGCAGTTCGTACAAGCGGGAAACGAAGACTACAGTTTCGACGACGCTCGCCGGTCGTGGGAAGCCGCCGTCCGACGCGATCGCGACTCTCTGCTGTACCGTACTGCCCTCGGTTTCGTTTACTATGCAGAGGAAGATTGGGATGCTGCCTACGAAACTTGGTTGGAAATCGTGCAAACAGTCGATAGCAACCCGATGACCAACGAACCGACCCTAGCGGGGATGTCTTCAGAGACCCTAACGTTGAACGTCTATGCCGGTCTAGCGTTATCTCTCGCTCGCGCTTCTGAAACAGTCAACCCCGATCGACGAGACGATCTGGTTCGTAAAGCCATTCAATTACGCCAACTGGTTCTCAAACAAGATGCGAGCCAATTTCAACCGAGCGCCCTCAGTCGGAATTGGCTGTGGACGCCAGAGGCGATCGGAGATTGGTCGGACGTGCTGGCGTTAGAGTCTTGAGGGGGAGAGGGGGAGAAA
>NZ_JAQNCQ010000150.1:0-23968 GCF_028368005.1 Geitlerinema sp. CS-897
CGTGAGCTTGAATTTGGCGACGTTTTTCAGCATCCATGAGCTAGGCTTGACTCCGACTTGGGCAACTCCTTTTAGCTTAACTCCCTTCTCTCAAACCGCTCTAAGTACTCTTACTCATTGCATAACTGGGATGCACCCGATCGCCCCAGTATGCTAGAGAATTTTTAACTGTCCCAGCAGTCACGATCGCGGAAGTTTTTTTTCTCAGCATTCTGACTGCAAATCCGGTCTTTTCACAAGTCGTTCCCGACGCAACACTCCCAAACCCCTCTCAGGTTACTGTTGACAACACCACCTATCAGATCGAAGGTGGAACGACGGCGGGAAACAATCTCTTTCACTCCTTTGAAGAGTTTTCCATCCCCACAGGAGCCGAAGCCTTTTTCAACAACGCCACGACGGTCGAACAGATTCTTACCCGCGTCACGGGAAGCAATATTTCTAACCTCGACGGGTTAATTCGAGCCAACGGAACGGCGAACTTGTTTTTACTCAATCCTAACGGCATCGTGTTCGGTCCGAACGCTCGCCTCGATCTCGGCGGTTCGTTTTTTGCCACGACAGCCGAGAGTCTCGTGTTTGACAACGGCTTAGAATTCAGCGCCCGCCATCCCCAGGCTTCGAGCCTTCTGAGCGTCAACGTTCCGGTCGGCTTGCAGTTCGGTCGCGATACCCGTGGTGTCTCGGGCGCGATCGCTGCCACCGGAACCGGAGGCGGTGTCGTCAATTCCGACCCGACCTTCTTCGCGCCGTTTCAAAGTGGTAGCGGAGGTTTGAGAGTTCGTTCTGGAGAAACGATCGCCTTGTTCGGAAACGGTCTGACGCTTCGGGGGGCAACGCTGGCAGCCCAGAACGGCAACGTATTACTCGGGAGTCTCGACACCGGAACCGTCAACTTGAGTCAGACTTCTACCGGTTGGACGTTCGACCTTTCGGCAAACAGCAATTTGCGAGATCTCGACCTCGCACGAGCCTCGGCACTCGATGCCAGCGGAACGGGCGGTACGATCCGTCTGATGGGGCGTAACATTACGCTCACCGAGGGATCGATCGCGTTTATCAGTCATGCCAATTCCGAGATCGGGAGTTCGATCGAAGCGATCGCCAGCGAATCGATCGGCGCGATCGGACTCGATGCCAGTGGAAGCGTTCAAAGCGGTCTGCGAACGCTCACCCTCGGTAACGGACGCGGTGGGAATATCTCGATCGAAACCCCTTCTTTACGAATCGAAGGGGGAGCCGCGTTGGGGACGCAAACGTTCGGTCCGAGACGAGGAGGTGACACGAGCGTCCGCGCAGTAGATCGTGTAGAGGTGACGGGCGCGAATCCACTCAATCCATCTAACTTTAGCGTTATTGTCACTAGCTCGATCGGATTGGGGCGAGCGGGAGACGTAACCGTACAAACCGAACAGTTGAGCCTCTTCGACGGTGGCGTTGTGTCTTCAAGTGCGTTTCGGTCGGGAAATGGTGGCAACGTTACGGTAATTGCCTCAGAGAGCATTGAAATTCGCGGGGTCAGCCCCGGCGTAGCGCCGACGAGTAGTGCGTTAAGTACGACCACGCTCGGATCGGGGGACGGCGGCAATTTGCGTCTCGAGACGGGAATGCTGCGCGTCCTCGATGGGGGAAGAGTATCGTCGGGGACGCTCGGTCGTGGAAATGCCGGGCGCATTACAGCGATCGCCTCGGACGCGATCGAACTTCGCAGTACGACTGCTGTAGCGGAGAATCTCAGTCGTATCGGCTCGAGTGCAGAGGCAAACGATCCGTTTCAGGTTCTGTTCGGACTGCCTCTGATTCCATCGGGAAACGCTGGGACGATCGCCCTGATCGCGCCGACGCTAATCGTCGCCGACGGGGGTTCGGTCAGCGTCGCCAACGAGGGAACAGGTATTGCAGGAAGCCTCAACATTAGGAGCGAACTTCTCCGACTCGAGGATCGAGCCAGCATCACGGCTGCAACTGCTTCGGGAGAGGGGGGAAATATCAACATCAGCACCGACACTCTACAACTGCGTCGAGGCAGTGAAATCACCACCGAAGCCAGCGGTACGGGGAACGGCGGCAATATCACCCTGGCGATCGAAACCCTAACCGCGTTAGAAAACAGCCTTATCAACGCCAATGCGTTTGAAGGTAGCGGCGGAAATGTCAGCATTACAGCTCAGGGTATTTTCTTGTCGCCAGATAGTCGCATCACCGCCAGCTCCGAACTTGGTGTTGATGGGTTAGTCGAAATTACTCAACCGGAAATCGATACCAGTTCGGCGATCGCGGAATTACACAACGAACCCATCGATCCGGCGACGCAGGTGGTATCGGCCTGCCAGGTGGCGGCGAACAATACCTTTGTCGTCACAGGAAACGGGGGTTTGCCTCCCGATCCCACAGATGTTCTACGAAGTCAAACGGTTTGGACGGATACTCGGTTGACAGAAATTCAAGCTTCTCCGCCAGAGGTGAATTCTGAGGGGCGATCGCCTACTACAGAACTGGACAGTTCGCAGCTCCCTCTCGTAGAAGCGACCGGTTGGCAACACCGAGACAACGGCACGATCGAGTTAGTTTCGATCCCCCAACATCGAGTGGGGAATCGTTGGGGCGATCGCATCAATTGTGGTGATTACTCTCAAGTTATCGATCGTTGAATTCGTAAATTTACGTAAGTATGAATACGTCAGCATTAATATACAATTGACTATCGACATTAACTTAATTTCGTGCCATATTTGAAGTGACAGACTACTAGTCTAATTGAATCGTACGGGTACTTTCAAAGTTACTATGTAAGAAATTGCTGAAACCTTTAAAGGGTAAGAGTTTTCGCTGAACTGTATAAAAAAGGGTCTTCGGAGTTTAGGGTGACAGGAAAAATAACTTTACGATATTTCAAAAGTTGTGGCTCTCGAATTGTGATTTTTTTGTGTCAAATGATAGCAAAATCATTTGAGTTGTGAATGTCCTCTGTAGTTGGGATCGCCGTTCTATAGGACTTTCAGATCGCAGAACTTCATGAATCAGTTGGGCTAGCTATATATAGAGCTGGCTGAAAAAGACGGCACTTCCGACCTTGGTGTGTAGGGTAAATGCTTGTAGCCTTTATCTGGCAAGGGATTTCTCGATTTGAGCTGCCTTTTTATACAGTTTAGCAAAAACTCTTATACTGTAAGGGTTTCAGCGATTTCTTGCCTAGTAATTTCGGAAGAGCCAAAAAGACTAACAGAGCGAATTCTAATGTCGTACAGCTTGACCAATGGTCGTTTCGGATTCTAGCTTCCCCATTAAATCGGCGATCGTCGACGAAAATGCAAGATTTTTGAGCGTTTCGATCTGAAATCCCTGCACCTTTTTAAAAAAAAGTCTTAAAACTCTTGCCAGGTATAAATTTCACATTGATTCAGCAAGCCCTATATATTTCTAGTCACGAACTCCGACATCCCTTTTCAGAGGCAGACTACAGGCATTTACTCTACACACCAAGGTCGGAAAAGCCGAAATTATTGAACACCATACTGGGCGGAACTTTCAGTTAAAGTTACTCAAAAGGAGTTGAAAATCGTGGAATTAATTGCCAGACGAAAATTACAGCATTTTACCCTACACGCCAGGTTCGAAAGAGCCGATTTTTTGTAAATTTGAAGGGTCTCCTGAGATTACGGTGGGATTTGTTATGAATAATACAAAATCGAACCGGAGCGCATTGCCATGACGCCCCTACAGAAAAGGTTTTGACCAGGGATAAAATCCGCTTATCACCTCAAACTCCGAAGACCCGATTTGAAACTGTTCAATTTTCCTAATCACAAAAAAATGATGCTTTTTCAAAAATCAGTTAGCCTTGCTATAGCTTATTCGGGAATTGTGTTCGTCAAGGTATTGACCCTCGGAGTTATTTCTTCAACGTCAGCCTTTTCGCAAATCGTTCCCGACGAAACACTTCCCTTACCCTCTCAGGTCACAGTCGAAGACAGTCTTTACAAGATTGAGGGAGGAACGGCAGCAGGAAGCAACCTATTTCACTCCTTTGAAGAGTTTTCAATCCCCACAGGCGCTGAAGCGTTTTTCAACAACGCCACCCGAATTGAAAACATCCTCACCCGCGTTACGGGGAGTAATATTTCCAATATTGACGGATCGATCCGAGCCAACGGTACCGCGAACCTATTTCTGCTCAATCCCAACGGCCTGATTTTCGGGCCGAACGCCCGGCTAGATATCGGCGGTTCGTTTTTCGGGACAACTGCCAACAGTATCGTCTTTGAAAACGGCGAGCAATTCAGTGCAATGGCTCCCGAAGTGCAACCGTTGCTCAACGTAAGCGTCCCCGTCGGCTTGCAATGGGGCGGGCAAACTGGAGAGATTCGGGTTCGCGGTGGAGGTCACGGCTTCACAACAACCAATCCAATTTTTGCGCCGATTGTCCGAGAGGATAACGGTTTGGGCTTGCAAGTCAACCCCGGCCACACCTTGGCGTTAGTAGGGAGTGACGTGCGTTTAGACGGCGCAACGCTGACAGCGGAAGGCGGACACATCGAACTGGGGGGAGTCGAAGAGGGGTTTGTGGGTTTGACAGCTCCATCCTCTCCCGGTAGCAACCAATGGCATTTGAACTACGATGGGGTGTCAGGTTTTCAAGACGTTCGCCTCGTCCGACAAGCTGCCGCTGATGTTAGTGGGATCGGGGTCGGTTCGCTCCAAATTGTCGGCGAGCAAATTGCGCTGAGTGACGGGTCGATTGCCTTGCTGCAAAACGAAGGTCCGCAGACCTTCGGCGAGTTACGAGTGCGGGCTTCGGAGTCTTTAACCTTAATAGGGACAACGCCCGACGGACTGCTACCCAGTGGTTTGCGTCAAGCAACCGTGGGTGTGGGAAATACGGGCGATATGGAAGTTTCTACCCCACAGTTAGCGATTCGCGAGGGAGGGCAAATTTTAAATCAAGCTAGTGCAGAGGGAAACGCTGGCGATATTAACCTGCAAGCTACCAATTCCATCGAAATCACTGGCGCGTCACTCCGTAACCCCCTAGCATTGAGCTTGATTTCCAATGTTAGCAACAATCTAGGTTCGGGCGGTGACGTTATGGTGTCAACGCAGGATCTGAGTATTCGTGGGGGAGGACTTTTAACGGCAACAACCTTTGGAGCGGGTTCGGCTGGAAATGTAGTCGTGAACGCCACTGGAACCATCGAAGTTGTCGGAGTCGAACCCAGAATCATTTCACCAAGCCTGATTGGTTCCGGCACTAACAGTACGGGGAATGCCGGTAGTACAACTGTAAATGCGTCGAGAACGATCGTGCGAGATGGCGGACGAATCGCTTCTTTTACGGTTGCTAGTGGTAATAGCGGCCGGGTTCTCTTGAATGCGACTGAGTTGGTGGAAGTCAGCGGCACCGTACCCGGGTCAATTAATCCCAGCTTAATCGATGCTAGCGCCAATCGGGTCGATGAAGTCACGCAACGAGCTTTTGGAATCCCTCCGATACCCTCTGGATCTCCGGGAAACTTGGAAATTAATACGCCTCGGTTAAACGTCATTGATGGGGCACAAGTGACCGTTCGCAATGACGGAACTGGAAGTGCTGGAAATCTCCAGGTGAATGCCGAGGCCATTCTCCTCGACGAAGAAGGAGGAATTACTGCTTCGACACTATCGGGGGAAGGGGGTAACATCCAACTGAGTCTAGACAACAGCTTGCAATTGAGAAACGGCAGTTCCATTTCGGCGGAAGCGGGTGGTACGGGAAATGGTGGAAACATCGCCATCGATGCCGAAGCGATCGCCCTTCTGGAAAACAGTACGATTACGGCTAACGCCTTTGAAGGTAATGGTGGCAGCATTCAAATTGCTACCCAGGGTATTTTCCTCTCTCCCGACAGCAGCATCACGGCCAGTTCCCAACTAGGAATCGACGGCGTGGTGGCCGTGACGCAACCGGAAATCGACACCAGTTCGGCGTTCGTGCAGTTGAGCAGCAATCCCATCGATTCCGAGACGCAGGTGACGTCGGCGTGCGAGGCGGTGGCGGAAAATACGTTTGTCGTCACTGGCAACGGGGGTTTGCCTCCCGATCCCACAGATGTTCTACGAAGTCAAACGGTTTGGACGGATACTCGGTTGACAGAAATTCAAGCTTCTCCGCCAGAGGTGGATTCTGAAGGGCGATCGCCTTCTACAGAACTGGACAGTTTACAGCTGCAACTCGTCGAAGCGACGGAGGAGCAACGCCAGGACGATCGCACGATGGCGCTGGTTTCAACGCGATCGCCCAGCGAAACCCCAACTGATGCGAGCGATTCTGAGTTAGTCGAAGCGACTCAATGGCGTATCGATGCTGACGGTACTGTAGAATTAATAAGCGATCGATCGTCTCGTCAGGCTCCTTTTTCGACGTTGCCTTGTCTGTCGGCACGTTAAAAAACATCAGGCTCTTCCGATCTTGGTATATAAAGTAAATGCCTGTAGCCTTCATCTGGAAAGGGATGCAATCGATTTGAAACTCCTTTTCATACAGTTTGACAAAAACTCTTGTCCTGTAAGAGTTTCGGCGATTTCTTGCAGAGTCACTTCGGAAGAGTCAAACATCACAACGCGATCGCTCCTGACAATACCCCAAACAGTGGGTAAGGAGCGATCGTCGATCTAAACTCTGTCGTCCGCATCGAACTTCAACGAGGAACTCGAAATCTGAATTTCATTGTTGGCGATGTAAAAGTGTCCGGATTGTTGAGATAAAAATCATGTAAATTGTATAAACAATTACAGCATGATTGAGGTGACTTGTAACAAAAGATCTCAACTAAAAATTCGCCAACAAAACCAACAATGAAAACTTCGATCGGTGTTCGATTTTCAACCATCAAACTATCAAGAATATTAAAAAATTCTGCACTTCTCATATTACTCAGTTCTACCCCAACCGTCGGACAAATCGTCCCCGATAGCACGCTGGCAAACCCCTCCCAAGTTTCGATCGAAGGAAATACTTACACCCTCGATGGAGGAACGGCAGCCGGAAACAATCTCTTTCACTCCTTCGACAGTTTTTCGGTTCCCACAGGTACGGAAGCCTTTTTCAACAACGCCACTGACGTTCAAAACATCCTCACTCGCGTCACGGGGCGCAACATTTCCAACATCGACGGCTTAATCCGAGCCAACGGAACGGCAAATCTGTTTCTACTCAACCCCAACGGCATTGTCTTCGGTCCCAACGCTCGCCTCGACATCGGCGGTTCCTTCCTCGGTACGACCGCTGAGAGCGTTTTGTTCGAGGGCGGAGAGGTGTATAGTGCCACCCAGCCGAGCCAAACTTCCCTGCTGACGGTGACAGTCCCCGTGGGTCTGCAACTCGGCCCCAATACGGGAGACATCCAAGTTAACGGTGCGGGTCACGGATTTACGACCCAAGACACGCCCCTGTCCGATATTCTACGGGCGAACGGCTTCCCGTTCCCAGGGCAACGCTTGCGACGCACCGATCGCAATGTGGGTTTAGAGGTGCAGTCAGGTCGGACGCTTGCCCTCCTCGGGGGCAATGTAGATCTGCCCGGAGGCATTCTCACCGCAGAAAGCGGGCGAGTCGAGGTCGGGGCGGTAGAAAACGGCATCGTGACTCTCAATTCTGCCCCAGCGGGCTGGCAATTCAACTACGAGGGGGTAGAGGGCTTTCGAGACGTTCGGTTTTCTCAAGCGGCGACGGCGGACGCATCGGGATCTGGGGCAGGTATCGTACGCATTGCAGGGCGCGATATCGCGTTTACCGATGGCTCCCTCGCGTTGATTCAAACGACCGGACCCCAAAGTGGAGGCATCCTGAGCGTTCGGGCATCCGGGTCGATCGAAGCGATCGGCTCCACGTCAGATCCCTTGAGAACAGTAGTGAGTGGTATGGAAAGCCAAACGATCGCCCAAGGATCGGCGGCGAGTGTCGAAGTCTTCGCCAGTCGCCTGGTGGTGCGCGATGGCGCTCGGCTCGGTTCGAGAACCTACAGTGAAGGGAACGCCGGATCGGTGCGCGTGACGGTGACAGATGCGATCGAACTGCGGGAGGTCTCTCCCATCAATCCAGTGTTGACCCCCGAGATCTTCAATTACACCCTCGGTTCTGGGGATAGCGGCAACATCGAGGTATCAGCCCGGAATTTGTATCTAGCGGATGGGGCGAGTGTCACGTCAGGTACCTTCGATCGCGGTCGGGGAGGAAACGTGACGGTGAACGCTGTCGAGTCGATCGAGGCCGTTGGCGGATCGTCCGTCAATCTGGCTGATACTTCCACGATCGAGAGTTTCTCGTTTCAGTCTGGCGAGGGTGGCAACGTAGAGGTCTCGACCCGGAACTTGCGCGCGATCGACGGTGGGGGGATCTCTGCGCCGACCTTCAGCAGCGGTCGGGGGGGAAACGTGACAGTCGATGCGGCCGAGTCGATCGATCTCGTCGGAATCTCTCCTTTCAATGCCAGTATCGCCTCGAGTATCAACAGCCTCGCGTCCGGTTCTGCTGACAGCGGAAATATCTTGATATCGACTCCAAACTTACGCATGAGGGACGGGGCGCAGATTACTGCTGGCACATTTGGCAGCGGTCGGGGGGGAGACGTGACGATCGAGGTGGCCGAATCCATCGAACTCTCGGGCGTAGCCCCTTTCAATCCAGACGCGATCTCGACGCTTTCAGTCAATCCGACGACGTCGAACATTAATAGCCTAACGTTCGGTTCTGGCAATGGCGGTAACGTTCGGGTATCGGCCCGGAACTTGTACCTCGCCGATGGCGGTCAGATTAGTGCGTCCACCATTGTCAGCGGTCGGGGCGGAAACATCGTACTCGACGTGTCCGAGTCGATCGAGGCCGTGGGTATATCGCCGCTCGATTCGTTTAGCCGTTCCGGCATCACCAGCGACAGTCTTAGCCTCGGGAGTAGCGGCAGCGTGACGATCTCCACAGGACGGCTGGTGCTGCGCGACGGTGGGGCAATCAGTACGAATACGTTCGGGCTGGGAAATGCCGGGACGATCGCGATCGAGGCGGCTGAATTCATCGATATCCGAGGAGAAGTACCGAGTGAGGGAGTTTTTTCAGCCGTCCAATCGGCCGCCACCCCTCTACCCGACAGTTTTGGAGAGGCGGCCGAACTCTCTGGAAATTCTGGAAACATAATCCTCTCTACCCCCCGATTGTCGATCGCCGATGGCGGTCGGGTTAGCACCTTCAACGAGGGTTTGGGACTCGGGGGAACTGTTCGCATCAATGCGGGTGACGTAGCCATCCTCGATAGCAATGCTGGCATTACGGCATCTACCCTATCGGGAGAAGGGGGAAATGTCTTTCTCAACGCCGATCGCTTGCAGCTAACGAGCCAGAGCCAGATCGGTGCTGAAGCGGGGGGAGCAGGTAACGGGGGCAACATCGCGATCGATGCCGACACGATCGCGTTGTTAGAAGGAAGTAGCATCGACGCCAATGCCTTTGAAGGTCGGGGCGGAAACATCGAGATCGTGACTCGAGGTTTGTTTCAGTCTCGCGATAGTCACATTGCTGCCAGTTCTCAACTGGGCGTTGACGGCATCGTGGCCGTGACGCAACCGGAAATCGACACCAGTTCGGCATTCGTGCAGTTAAGTAGCGCTCCCATCGATCCGGAGACGCAAGTGGTCTCAGCCTGCGAGACGGCGGCGAACAATACTTTCGTTGTCACGGGAAACGGGGGTTTGCCTCCCGATCCCACAGATGTTTTAAGGGGTCACAACGTTTGGATCGATATGCGACAGACGGAGATTCGCGATTCGACTCGACCGATCGAAACTCCCTCGAACGAGGAAACAGAGCGCGAAGAACGGGCGATCGCACCGCTTCTCGTAGAAGCGACGGGATGGCAACGGCGAGACAACGGCTCGATGGAGTTAGTGGCAACGCCATCACCGTATGGAAACGCTCGATTTATGCCGTTGGACTGTCCCCCCGATTCAGCTCAACTGCACGACAGGCTTGTCGTCGAGCAAGGTATTCAAGGTCAGTAAATCTTTGACGGTAATGCGGAGAAACTGCCGCTCGTCGATGCGAAATCGAACTTTAATTCGATCGCTCCCCGGAAAACCGGGTGGATCGAGATGAGCGATGGTGCGTCCGGCGTCGGTGTCGTTGAGGGGTTTGACGGTGCGATCGCCCCCCACGCTGCGAGTGACGATGCGATCGCCGTCGAAGTATACTTCGGTTGCCGTGTTTTCTGCCCCCAGCTCTCCGATAACCAGTTCGATTTTCGGTTGGTTTTCCGTCGAGGCTCCCAAACACAGTTCGATGGGTTTTTCTGTCGGGTAAGGTTGACCCGGTTGCACGATCGGATGCCAGTCGTGGGCGTTGTTGCGGCGGTTCCAGTAGCGAATGCCGTACCCGTGATAGAGAAAATCCTTGAGTTGGACGCCTTGGGTCAGTTGTAAGGCTCCGGTGGCGATGGCGTCGAGGGGGCGATCGCTGCGAATTTTATCCGCCTCGAAGTATTGATGTATCCAGTTGCGAACGGCTGGAATTTGAGAGGTTCCACCTACTAAGATAACGGCGTCGATGTCCCGAGGTTCGAGTCCTTGGCGTCTCGCCTGCTGCAATACTTGCGTCATGGCGTCGTCGAGGCGATCGAAAAACTGATGTTCTCGCAGAATGTCTTCAAACGCGGGGCGATCGAGCGTCAGTTCGTAGCTGTCAAAGGTTTCGTCGTCGAAATAGACTTCGCTGGCTCTGTCTAACAACGACAGTTGAATTTTCAACCGTTCGGCGAGGCGGGTGGTGAGCGAGGTTTTGGGGAGATTTTGGGTCTCGACAAAGCGATCGACCAACCAGTTATCGATATCTGCACCGCCTAAATTCTGCCCGGATTTCGCTAAGACTTGCGCCGTTTGTACTTTCTGACCGGATTTTTCTGCAAACGATTTATCCCCCCATTTGAGAATAAAGCCGAGGGGATTGTGTTGTTGTTGGATTCCGCGATCGAGTCGAACTAGAGACAAATCCAGGGTTCCACCGCCGAAATCTACCACCAGCAAAACGTCCGCTTCGGCGACACCGTATCCCAAGGCGGCGGCGGTGGGTTCGTCGATGAGTCGCACTTGTTCGATATCGCGAGATTCGACAACGCCGCCGAGCCAATGTCGGTAAGCCTCGAAGCTATCGACGGGAACGGTGAGAACGAGGGAATCCAGGGGAAGGGGAACGTCGCCAACGGCGTCGAACAGGCGATCGAGAAACCACGTCCCTACTTGCTCAAAGGTGATGGATTTTCCGTCGAGTTCGGGGAGAAATCCTTGGATATCGGAGCCGATCCCCCGTTTGAAGTTGCAGAAAAAGCGGGAATTGGATTTTACGTCCAACCCGCGATCGAGGGTACTTTGTCCGGCGGCGATCGCCTCGGTATCGGCGTTTTCCACGTAAACGAGGCTGGGAACGACGGGAGGGTTTTGACCTTGCTGTCGTGTCAATCCCGGTAGTTTGAGGAGTTCGGGGCGTTCGGTGGCGGCGTTCCACCGAGCGATAACGGTATTGCTGGTTCCAAAGTCGATCGCGATCGTCATATTGGCGTGAGTCTGTACGGTTAGAGGCTAGACTGGCTTTGACAATAATTGTCATTATAGGGGTTCGACCGATCGCGTGCGATCGCCCCCTTTGTTAAAGTCTCAGTATTTTATCGCCGTTCCATTATTTTTTAGGGAGTATTTCTGGCGATTCATCGTTACTTTTTATATCTATTTTTGATGAGTTGTGCTGTTTCCTCTAAGCAAGATATCAAAAAATTACTGTATGAGGGATAAGCCAAGGGAAATTCTCGCAATTTTTTATTTCTGTCTCGATACTGTCCGTAGGCATAAACTGGAGGGTCTTCATTGCAGTTTTCTACCTTAAAAAACATAAACCAGCCATTGTAATGCGATAAAAAAACAAAAGCATTCGCGGGGAGTTCTAGATCGGACTCATCTTCCTCTAAAAAATATTTCGCATCTTCCTGAATATCGATGAGGCATTCGATAGAAAAGTCAAAATCTTGCATAATTCTTCCCGCATTATGTCCGCCCCACTGCAAAAACTCCCGATAAGCTTCTGGCAATTTGAAACCGAGCTGATTTTCGAGCGATCGCACCTCTTTTAAAGTACAGGGGACGATTTGCTTGAGAATTAAATATCCAATTTCTGAAAATCTCTGATGAAATTTATCTAGATACATAGAGTGCGATCGTTTTAGTTTTAATTGAATACAATTCAAAAAAACTTTAAAAAAAGCTTCTTGATATTATCTTTGAAATCGAGCGAAACTTTGTGTAAACTGGCAATATCATAACGCAGACTCTGTTGTTTTATCCTTTTCAAAAGACAGTGCAATCGAAAAAGACTGATTTCAACTCGAAAACATCCCACAAATCTCGCTTGCGTCGCTCTGTCTTGAAAACCCGCCAGTCTCTGTCGGAAGCCGAACGGCGCGATCGCAGCGATCGCATCTGTCGTCAATTACATTCGAGTTCGACGTTCGCATCGGCGAAAACCGTCCTCGGTTATTTCAGTTTTCGCGGCGAACCGGATTTGAGTCCCGCGATCGACGGCGATCGCTGCTGGGGATTCCCTCGCTGTGTGGGAAAATCCCTAACATGGCATTACTGGAACCTTGGAGATCCCCTCGTAGACGGCGCGTTTGGCATTCGCGAACCCCACCCACAAGCCGAGGCGATCGCTCCGGCGTCGGTGGATTTAATGCTCGTTCCCGCCGTCGCCTGCGACGCCAACGGCTACCGCTTGGGATACGGTGGCGGGTTCTACGATCGCCTGCTAAGCCTTCCCCAATGGCAACAAGTTCGTGCGATCGCGATCGTCTTCGATTTCGCCTATCTTCCCCAACTTCCCGTCGATGGCTGGGATAAGCAGCTAGACGGCGTTTGTACGGAGTCGCAGTTTCACCTGTTCGAGAAACACTCCCCTTCCCCAACCGTGAGTTAAACCCCATTTAAAAAAAATTCGATCGAAGGGTTGCGGATTCATAAATTGCTGTGCTACGATTAGAAATCGTCAGGACGCATAGCTCAGTTGGTTAGAGCACCACGTTGACATCGTGGGGGTCACTGGTTCGAGTCCAGTTGTGTCCATTCCAAAACTCCATCAGTTCTAGGTGAGAGCCACGCTCGAAAACGAGCCGAGGTTCGCAGTAGGAGCGTTGTCGGCAATATTCCTACGGGGAGCAGCGAGATTGCTTAAAAAGAGTCTAAATCTCCCCCTCTCCCCCTCTCCCCCTCTCCCTTTCTCCCTTTCTCCAAAAACCGATCCAGTTTCGCCAAAAACATCTCACGCCGTCGGTGGCGTCGATCGCGCTGCAATTCGCACCACTTCCAACACGGCCGGAACCCCCGAAACGGGAGAAACTGAATCGGGAGCTGCCAGACAGGGAAACACCTGTAGCGGTAAGTTACGCTCGGCAAACACGCGATTCGCTACGGTCGTCGTGAGCGGATCGAGAGTCACGAGCGGCAACGAAACGAGATCTAAATGTTGGACGAACGCCTCTAAATACGCGGTCGGATCGTCAGAGTTGCCAGTGCGATCGAGCAGCACGACATCCGGTTTCCAAACTTTCGCCAATATGTCGGCTTGTTCGAGGTCGTCCACTTCTACCACGCGATAGTGATGTTGATGGAACAGGCGATCGAGTGGCGATCGCGCTTCATCCGATCCCTCAATCGTTCCAGCGTCCACCAGCCACAACACCGTCAGCGAGATTTCTGTTGTCGTCGCTTGACGGGAATCGCCGAGAATCTCAGCCAGTTTTTGTCGGTTGAGGGGAAAACCTAGCCAGGCATCAACCGTATCGGGTAATTTCGGGCGATCGCTCGTTGACGTCACCCACACCACCGATAAATCTCGGGTTTTGGCATCAGCTTTCAGCAACGTCAGCACGTCCGATCCCGATAAAATCGGCAAGGTGGGATGGAGAAAAATTCTACCGGGGCGCAACTGTCGCGCTTTTGCGAGCGCTTCTGGACCCGATCGCGCCAGAAACACTCGATAATCGGCATCGCTGAGGGCATCGATCAAAGGCGTCGCTCGGGCGATATCGGCATCGACGACGAGGGAAAAGCGAGGGTTGCGGCGATCGCTCGCTGGGGCTGGTAAATCTCGGCGATCGTCGAGATCTCGTAGCGGAAGCAACAAGGTAAACTGGCTTCCCCCACCTTCTTGAGACGTAAAGTTAATTTCACCCCCATGCAACCGCGCCAACCGCTGAGCCAAAATCAAGCTCAACCCCACGGGAACAGTACGCTCGAGGTCGGACGCCGGGACGATCTCTTGATAGCTTTGAAAGACGAACGGTTGAGCGTCGGCGCGAATCCCGATCCCCGTATCCCAGACCAAAAAAGCGATCCAGCCGTTCCACCGTTCGACGCACACCCCCACTCGGCCGTCCGTTGGCGTGCGAGCGATGGCATTCCAAAGCAGGTACGACAGAATTTGAGGCAGTCGCACGGGATCGGCAATAGCGGTTTCGGCATCGGTCGCCACCTCTAAACTCAAGGTCGGCAACGCCATCTCTTCGTTAGCTTGGCGGATTTGCCGTTCGGCTTGTCGGCTACAGTCGCGCACGGAAACTCGCTGGGGCTTGAGAGTCAGTTCCCCCGTTTCGATCTGAGTCAGATCGTAGAGGTAATTCACTACCGTCATCATTTGACGGCTGCTGCGGTAAATCAGTCGTGCGTACTCGGTTTGTCGGGGATTGAGGGGGCCGCAGTTGGGGTTTTGCAGGAGGTTGGACAACCCCAAAAGTCCGGTGAGGGGGGTTTTGAGTTCGTGGCTGATACAGGCAAGCAGTTCGGTTTTGAGGCGATCGAGCTGAAGGAGATCGGCGTTTTTGGCCGAGAGTTCTTGGGTGCGTTTTTGGCGATCGGTCACGTCGCGGGCTAAAACCAACCAGAGGCGATCGGGTGTAGTCGGAAGGGAAAAGGCGAGATCGCAAGGTCGCACGCGATATCCAGCCGACAGTTGAAACGGCAGGGCTTCTACGAAAGGCGTCCAGGGAAACCAGGCGTCGGGGAGGGCGTTTCGAGTCGAGAGGAGATCCGGGGGAACGTATAAATCGTCTAACGCGATCCGCGTCAGTTGCCAAAGTTGTCGCTCGCCGTTTTTTGCTCGACAGGCATAGAGGTAGCCGCTGTCGGTTTCGGAACCGATCTCGAACAGGTGCGCGGCACTGCAATCGGTTTCGCCTTCGTTCAGAGAGTCCCACCAGCTATGCCAAGCGGAGTTTTGGGCGATCGCCACTCCCGAATCTGTCTGTAACTCGCAGGGAACGGGCAAGCGATCGAGCAGGCGCACGAGAAAGGCGAGGGGCGGGCCGGGCATTTCGATGGCGATCGCAGAGGGTTTGCGATCGGATCGTTCGGCGAAGGCCCGAGTCAACTGCTGGCGATCGAGCAGGCCGACGATTTCACCGTCAGCATCGACGAACACCACCTCTGACGCTACACTGTTCCAGTTGGGAACGTCCCCTTGCAAGCGATCGAACGTTAGCGATGCTGACAGGACTAGGACTAGGGCGGGTTCGAGATAGCGATCGCCCAAGTCTGCCAGTGGAGTGTCTGGGGGAATTCCTGCCTGTAACGCCGATTGTAAGCTCTCGGCCGCCACTGTCCCGACCACCTGATTTCGCAGGCCAACGACAACGGCGCGATCGCGTGCTCCCAACGTCTCGATCGCGGTTGCGACTCCCACCGAATCGGGGCAGACGGGTACGTTATGGGTAAATTCCCTCAGCTCGGGGCAGAACACGATGGTTTGGGCGACTCGAACCATAAATCTGTTGGGAAAGCACACGAGACAGTCTTCACGCTCTCCGACCTTTCCTCTCCTCCTTATTTATTATGATGCGCTTGGAATTAAAAGTCTTTCCAGGTTATTATTTCAATTAGTTACAATAACCTTAAATAAAAATTAAATTCCGTTCGATACGGCTGCTCGATCGATCTTATCTTGTTTCGCCAAAATTCGACCGTCCTCAATCTCCCTTGTGTTTCAGTGCTACTTCAACTCTCTATCTGCACCTTCGTTCCGACACAAACCCTGGTCGAAGCACTACAACAGTGTCTCGACAGCGATCGCTATACCGTGACTGACTGCACGAGCGAACGCGAGTTCGTCGAATTAGTCGAGCGGAACAAACAATACCTCGATTGTCTGATCCTCGAAGAAAACAAACACCTCCCTTCCCTCGTCGAAAGGCTCAAGCAAACCAAAGTCTTGCTACCGTCTGTTATTCTTACCCCGTCCCAAGATCGAGACGAAATATCGCCCGCCAACGAGGAATTTACCTATCACGATGCTGAAGTTTACCTGAACGTCGACGGCTTAGTTCGCGTCTTCGAGGCGATCGACCGGGCGATCGATGGTTTCCTCCAACTGTCCCCCACCCAGCGATCGCCCGAATCCGTTGCCCCCGAATCGATGCAAGCGGCCGGTACGGAAAGCTTTCTGATGGAGAAACAACAGCGGCTCGCCGATAAATTGAGGGAACGATTAGGATACTTAGGCGTGTATTATAAACGGAACCCCCAACGGTTTTTAAGAAACTTACCGCGTGCAGAACAAGCTCAACTGCTCCAAGAACTTCAAAAACTTTACCGTCAAATTGTCCTTGACTATTTTTCTAAAGATGCAACGCTCAACCAAGCAATAGATGAATTCGTAAACGTAGCGTTTTTTGCCGATATTTCAGTTACCCATATCGTCGAAATTCATATGGATTTAATGGATGAGTTTTCCAAACAGCTAAAATTAGAAGGACGAAGCGAAGAAATCCTGTTGGATTACCGCCTGACCTTGATCGACACGATCGCTCATCTATGCGAAATGTATCGGCGATCGATTCCTCGAGAGTCCTAAAAAAAGTGCGCCTCTCCAGCGACCCAGCCTTGTTTGACAAGTTCGGTAACCTCAATTAAGATAGAAGATCGCGCGTATGACTCCCCCCAAAAAAACCTACGTTCTCAAACTCTACGTGGCTGGAAACACCACGAACTCCGTGCGAGCGCTCAAGACCCTCAACACCCTTCTCGAACAGGAGTTTCAAGGGGTTTACGCTCTCAAAGTGATCGACGTCTTGAAGAATCCCCAACTGGCCGAAGAAGATAAAATCCTCGCCACTCCCACCCTCGCCAAAATTCTGCCGCCTCCCGTGCGTAAAATTATCGGCGACCTGTCCGACCGAGAAAAAGTCTTGATCGGATTGGACTTACTCTACGAAGAACTGTACGATCGCGAATCGGACGTACAATAACACGGTGCTGCCTTCAACGGTTGAAAAACGGTTTGATAAAAACGTCTCGATAAAAACATGGAAAGTACATCCGATCGGGAGAACCAACGCAAAATAAAAGCGGTCGAGAAAATCCTCACCAGTATCGAGGGCTTCGACGATATCAGTCACGGAGGGCTTCCGAGGGGGCGAACGACCCTCGTGAGCGGAACCTCCGGTACGGGTAAAACCCTGTTTGCCATTCAGTTTATCTACAACGGCATCACCTACTTTAACGAACCCGGCGTCTTCGTCACCTTTGAAGAATCGCCCACGGACTTGATCAAAAACGCTCAAAGTTTCGGGTGGGACTTACAAGGACTCGTCGATGAAGGCAAACTGTTTATCCTCGATGCCTCCCCCGACCCCGAAGGACAAGACGTCGTGGGAAACTTCGACCTGTCGGCTTTAATAGAGCGCATTCAGTACGGCATTCGCAAATACAAAGCCAAACGGGTCTCCATTGACTCCGTTACCGCCGTTTTCCAACAATACGACGCCGCCCCCGTCATCCGTCGGGAAATCTTTCGCCTGGTGGCACGCCTCAAACAACTCGGCGCTACGACCGTTATGACCACCGAACGCATCGAAGAATACGGCCCCGTCGCTCGTTTCGGCGTTGAAGAGTTCGTCTCGGATAACGTGGTCATCGTCCGTAACGTCCTCGAAGGCGAACGGCGTCGCCGCACCATCGAAATTCTCAAACTGCGGGGAACCACCCACATGAAGGGAGAATATCCCTTCACGATGACCAACAACGGCATCAATATCTTCCCCCTCGGGGCGATGCGCCTGACACAGAGATCGTCCAACGTGCGCGTGTCCTCGGGCGTTACCACTCTCGACGAAATGTGTGGCGGCGGCTTCTTCAAGGACTCCATCATTCTCGCCACTGGTGCCACGGGAACGGGCAAAACGCTGTTGGTGAGCAAATTTGCCCAAGAAGGCTGTCTCAAGGGCGAACGGGCTATCCTGTTCGCGTACGAAGAATCTCGCGCTCAACTGCTTCGCAACGCCTACTCTTGGGGCATCGATTTCGAGGAAATGGAACGGCGCGGCTTGTTGAAAATCCTCTGCGCCTACCCGGAATCGGCAGGTCTCGAAGATCACTTGCAGATCATCAAAACTGAGATCGTCGATTTCAAGCCCTCTCGCATCGCGATCGACTCTCTGTCTGCGTTGGCAAGAGGTGTCAGTAACAATGCCTTTCGTCAGTTCGTGATCGGTGTGACCGGCTACGCCAAGCAAGAAGAAATTACGGGCTTTTTCACCAACACCACCGATCAATTTATGGGGTCGCACTCGATTACGGATTCCCACATTTCTACGATTACCGACACCATTATCATGTTGCAGTACGTGGAAATTCGCGGGCAAATGTCGCGGGCGATCAACGTCTTTAAAATGCGTGGGTCTTGGCACGATACGGGCATTCGCGAATACACCATCAGCGCCAACGGCCCCGAAATTAAAGACTCGTTCCGCAACTACGAAGGAATCATTAGCGGTTCTCCTTCGCGGATCGCCGTCAATGAAAAATCCGAGCTGTCCCGCATCGTGCGTGGCGTTCAGGGAACGGGGAAAGACGAAGGGAAGTTATAGAAGGAGCGCGAAACCGGAAAAGGTCGGGGAGGTTTGTAAACTGTCCCCTGTTTCTCTATAGCTGTGAGGTTCCTCGATTACGGTTTTCAACAGTTGCCTGTTGTGAGCCATGAGTCGATCGAGCGTTCTGCCCCTATTTTTCGCCGTTCTCGTCAGCGCGATCGCCGTCGCTCCCCAACCGAGCGATCGCACGATCGAACTTCCCCTCGACGCAGCCGCTCGAGTCTTATCGGCGGAAGCGACACCAGAAAACGACGACGTTCGCGTCGAAGCTCTCGAATTCACCCCAGACGGCTTCGGAGTCCTTTCTTATACGACCGACGGCTTCGTGGGACTGGGAAACGGCGACGCGCCCCGTTCCGATCGCTTTAAATTGGCGGTGGCGGCCGAACAGGTGAGTCCAAACCGACAGACGATCGCCCGACTGACGCCCAGCGAAGACGGCGACACCCTCGTCGAACTACTCGACCCGAACGGACAGGTCCGCGATCGCGTTCTGACGAACTTCGGGTGGGGCGACGATGTCTATCGTTTGCAATGGTCGCCCGACAGTCAATACTGGCTGCTACTGGGGGTCGATGAGGGAACGGTGGGAATTTGGACGCACCAAGGGGACGCCGTCGCGAAATTCCAGCATTCGGGGAGCATCGAAACTCTGGTTTGGAGTCCAGACGGCCGGCGATTGGCGGTGAAAGGGCTTAACGAGACAACAGTGGTGTCGTACGATCGCCACGGTCGGCAACTGCTCGATTTCGAGAGTTCCGCTGCGGGACTCGAGGCGTTGGTGTTTTCCCCGACGGGCGATCGTTGGGTCGCGACCGACAAGGTAGGAACCGTATGGATGTACGATCGCTCGGGCGATCGCGTAGCGCGTCTCGATCGCGGCGACCGACAGCCCTGGCGCGTACAGTTCAGCCCCGACGGAACGCGGGTGTTGATGCAAGGACGCGATCGCGCGACGGTGTTTCTCTGGAGTACGACCGGACATTTACTCGCCCAACTCCAACCCGACGCTGACGGTGCGGCCGCCGCCGAGTTCAGTCCCGACGGAACGGCGATCGCCACCAGCGTCGAGGGGCGCGATGGCGTGCGCGTGTGGAATTTAGACGGCGGTCTCAAGGCCACCTTACCGGGCGATCGCTTTCGCTGGCGCACCAGTGGACGAGACGATCGCACGATCCTCTTGACCCTAGCCAAAACCGGAAGCCTGTCCCTATTCGATGTCGCCGCTGACGAACCCGTCCAGAGTTGGCGCGGCCATCGATCCGCCGCCGTTGACGCCGAGTTCAGTCCCGACGGCCAGCAGTTCGCCACCGTCGATGGAGACGGTTTAGTGCGATTGTGGACTTTGGACGGACAGGCCGTCGAACGCTGGCAAATTCCCCGTTCCCGCGTCAACGCTTCAGAAGACGCGATCGTCTCGATTGCAATTCGCCCCGACAACCGAGCGATCGCGATCGCCGAAGCGGACGCCACCGTTTGGCAGTTGATAATTGATAATTGACGATCGATAATTGACAAGCTTACCTCACTTGTCTTGCAGAAACTCTCAACTGTCTTCACTGGCGACTGGCGACTAGTGACTGGCGACTGAAAAAAACCATGTCTCAACTCAGAGCGTTAATTTTCGACGTAGACGGAACCCTCGCCGAAACCGAACGAGACGGACATCGCGTCGCGTTTAACCGCGCCTTCGCGGAAGCTGGACTCGATTGGGATTGGTCGATCGCACTCTACGGAAAACTCGTTTCCGTTTCGGGGGGAAAAGAACGCCTCAAACACTACATCCACCATTACCAAAGCGATTTCGAGCCTCCCAGCGACCTCGACGCCTTTGTGCGTCGCCTCCACGCGACCAAAACTGAAATTTACCGCCAACTCCTCCACGACGGCGCGATTCCCCTGCGTTTGGGGGTCAAACGTCTCCTCGACGAAGCTCGCCGCGAAAATCTGCGTTTGGCGATCGCCACCACCAGCGCCCTTCCCAACGCCATCGCGTTACTCGAAAAACACCTCGATCCCGACTGGTTCGAGGAAATCGCCGCCGGAGATATCGTTCCCGCGAAAAAACCCGCCCCGGACATTTACCACTACGTCCTCGACAAAATGGCGTTGACCCCTCAAGACTGCTTGGTGTTCGAGGACTCCCCCCACGGCTTACAAGCGTCTATCAGTGCGGGGTTAACAACCGTCGCGATCGTCAACGACTATACCCGTCACAGTGAGTTTAGCGGTGCAGCATTAGTCCTCGGGAGTTTGGGAGAACCGGATACCTCGTTTGAAGTGCTATCGGGAAATGCAGGAACCCTCGCAGACGCGAACTATTTCGATTGTGCCTTAGCCCGCCGACTGCTGGAGTCGCCTACAGCGAGCAGTCAACAGTGAGCAGTCAACAGTCACCCGTGAGGAGATGATGGGATGAGGAGAAACTGTTACCCGTCTTCCCTCTTCCCTGAAGAAGCTCCCCTGTTCAGAATCGATCGCGGTTTTAAAGCACAGACACCGTTTTAAACTGTCCGCAGTTTCGCAGACAAGCAAACGCGATAGGCTTAAGGTAGGAGACGACTACCCACGTCAGGGTTGCGTTTGTCTTCTGCCATCGAGCCACATGACTCAGCTAAACTTGCCTGAAAAACACACCAAAACTTCCAAAACTCACCACAGTAACTCAGTCTCATCTCGAGTCTCACCGTGGCTGAGTGCAATTCTCTATCCTCTCGCTCACTATGTCGTATTACCTGCGTATTTCCGACATATCGACGTACAAGGACAAGAAAACCTTCCCCAGTCGGGAACGGTAATCCTCGCACCTACCCATCGATCTCGTTGGGACCCCCTTCTCGTTGCCTATCTCGCCGGTCGTCGCGTCACCGGACGCGATCCCAGGTTCATGACCTCCGCCAACGAAACGAAGGGAGTTCAAGGTTGGATCGTCCGCCGTCTCGGGGCGTTTCCCGTCAATTTAAACCGTGTAAACATTGCAAGTTTGCGACACGGAATCGACTTGTTGTTACAGCAAGAAATGCTCGTGATTTTTCCAGAAGCGAACATTTTTTTCGTCAAACGAAATATTGAAAAAAGCAATCCCGACCCCGAACAAATTTATCGCATGAAACCCGGATTAGGGCGATTGGCGATGCAAGTTCTCGAACAACACCCCGATACTGAAATTCGTGTCGTTCCCATCAGCCTTCGCTACAGTACGGGAACCCCAACGTGGCGTTGTGACGTGCGAGTTCGGATCGCTGAAGCGATGGACGTCAACGACTATTTTGATGGTGCGCCAAAACGTAGTGCGAAACGCTTGATGGCCGATTTACAAGATCGGCTCAAAGTTTTACACGAGACGTGTTAAGTACTGTTAAATCACTTGGTTTTTGTTCTCGCCATCCTAAATCCGTTACAAAGTAATTCCAAAAAGGGCAATCCCATGTCGTACGGGCTTCCAGCCTGTGGTACTTTCTACGAGTCCAGTCGAATTGCAGCAGATGGGTTTGAAATCGAGCGTGACGATATCGATATTCACTGTTTGGCTTCGAGAGGGTAAGGTTTCTCTCAATGCAAATTTGGAATCGAAATTGCACTCTTTTAAGTACGTCGGCACGAGAGGTATTTTGAGTCGATCTGCGATTTCTATGTGGTAAAAAGAATCGTGCTATTAAGATAAATACTTCTTCAAGACAACAGTGTCTGCGCCATCTGCCCTTTTATGATAGTTGATGGCAATCGGAATAAATCCCAGTGATATAACCAGTCGTAGCATTTTTGAATTGTCGGCAAATACGATAACTTCAATCGCTTTAAATTGAAGTTTTTGGGCTAAGTCGATCGCGGCTTCGATTAATTTACGTCCTATTCCTTGATTTTTGAAATTGGGTCGAACGCCTAAGCCATATAATTCAAAACCATCGATTGCGTTAATCTTTAAAACTGCAATTCCGACAACTCGCTCGTCTCGATCTACGGCACAGAAATAACGAATTCCCGATCGTTCGTGATGTTCGATCCAAGCAATCACTAAATCTCGTTCGAGTGGTTTAAGGGTATAGCTGAGATATTTTAAGTGTTCGGGACTGTTCCATATTTCTAAAAAAGATGACAGTAAAATTTCTTTGTCTTCTAGACGATCTTCCGGTACAAACTCTTTAATTAAAAAACTCATGGTTCGCTAACTATTAAACTAGCAACAAATTATTTGATTCGATCGCTGTCAGTTCGGTCGCTTACTGCACTTTTTAACGACAATTTCATAAAAAATCGATCGTCATTGCCCAAATCGTTAGGCCAATACCGAGAATGGCAATTCCTAAAGCGATCGATCGACCGAACGGAATAGAAGGTTGCCATTCGTATCGATAGTTTAAGCTAGATACAATAGAGACGGCGAGCGGACTGTAAAAAGCCATGATGCCTGCAAAGATGCGATCGAGATCTCTTTTTCCAACAAAGTGGACACGTTCGCTAGCTAAGTCTGGTTTTTTTTGAATTAGGAAAATTGCAACGATCGCTTGACTGGTGGCAATTAGACTAACATACACCCATCCCATCAGCCAATCGATCGCTCCCGATGCCAAAAATAACGCTGTTGCAAAACCGATCGTGACGATAAGTATCCGTACGAAATCGTTTACAATGGACGATCGCGAATTAGAATTTAAAGATTCGTTCATTTTTTTTGTCTTTATAAAAATAGAGTTGGATATATAGCAGTTCTAAATCACTTGTGGATCCTCGATCTAGCTATAGCAAGGCTTTAGGGGGTCGGTCTTTCCACGAATCGGTAGTGCTGCACTCTAATGATGCTGGTCGGGTACAATCCTTGCTGTGGCAAGAATTTAAAAGCCAAAGTAGCATTACTCCTCATTACTACCCACGAATCATCTAGGGTTGCTATAGATTGATACTGAATCCGTTTCCGATAAGCTAGTGCAGCGTCAACTCTAAGAATTAGGGTTAACGGGAGTATTGAGGTAATCTGTAGGGAGCGAGCCGGAGTCCCATGCAGAAAAAATACATTGTGCGCCTGACAGCAGAAGAGCGTCATCAGC
>NZ_JAQNCQ010000151.1:0-34471 GCF_028368005.1 Geitlerinema sp. CS-897
ACCGAGTCCTTGCTGAATGTAGGAGAGGGGTTTTGAAGAAATCAAGTCGGTCTGGCAAATCCCTACAGACGACCTCCAGGGCAGCGATCGACGATATTCCAGAAGCCTTACGAGACGCACCCATCCCCGCAACGGCCCCCCCATCGGCGAAAAAAGGCGGCATGGGTTGGGCGATGGGAAGTCTCATGGCACTATCTGGCGTTGGCGTTCTCACCCTCGGAACAGTACTGTGGTTTGTCTGGCAATCCGAGCGAGCGTTTTTTGCCCGCTCCAACGCCCAATCCGAAGAAACCGCCGAATCCCAATTCTCAGACACCACCGAACCCACTCCAGAAGACGATAACCTCCTCGGACATCTCCCCTACGAGGAAGCGCCCACAGACGACCTCGAACCCATTCTCGCCGACGGGAGCCTCAAACTCCGCCGCGCGGCGGCAGAAGCCTATTTAAACATGGAAGCCGACGCCAGAGCCGACGGCGTGCGTCTCGTACCGATTTCCGCTTTTCGTTCCGTCGAAGACCAACAATACCTCTTTTTCGAGGTGAAAGCCCAACGGGGACAGATCGCCAGCGAACGAGCTGAAGTGAGCGCCCCCCCCGGCTATAGCGAACACCACACCGGCTATGCGATCGACATCGGCGACGGTGACGTTCCGGCAACCCACGTCTCGCCAGAATTCGAGAATACCAAAGCCTTCGAGTGGCTGCAAAACAACGCCGCACATTACAGTTTCGAGTTATCGTTTCCCAAAGATAACCCTCAAAACATCGCTTACGAACCCTGGCACTGGCGTTTTGTGGGCGATCGTCACAGCCTCGAAACCTTCTACAAAGCCCACCAACAGCAAGATGAGGGGATGAGGTGAGAAGATGATGAGTCGATGGTGCGTGACGCACTCTTGTCTGTTCGCTGCTCGCTGTAACACGTGTTGTCTCTCTTAAACTTACTCCAACTGGTCAGTCCGACGCTTCCCCTGGGAGCGTACAGCTACTCAGAAGGCTTAGAAACCCTCGTCGAAACGCAAACTCTCACTGACGCCGACGAGGTGCGACAATGGCTCGAAACCGAACTGCGTCACGGCACGATTCGCATTGAAACCGCCGTCATGGTTCGCGCCTATCGCAGTGTTCGAGAAGAAAGTCTCGCGGATTTAGCCTATTGGAACCGTTGGCTGAGTGCAACGCGAGAAACCGCCGAATTACAACAGCAAAGCTGGCAAATGGGAAATTCCCTCATGCGGCTGTTGTGCGACTTAGACGACCCAAACACACTAGATTTCCATCCTTATTCCGTTGCAGTCGATCGCCCCTGCAACCTCGCGATCGCCTACGGTATCGCCGCCGCCGCCTGGGAAATTTCCCTTCACGACGCCGCTTTAGGATACTTATATAGTTGGGCGACGAACCTCATCGGTGCGGCGGTGAAACTGGTTCCCCTCGGACAAACGGCGGGACAGCAGTTAACTCGCCAACTGCAACCGACGCTAACGGAGGAGAGCGATCGCATCCTCGCCCTCGACGACGACGATCTCACCAGTTGTAGCTGGGGACTCACCCTCGCCAGTATGCAACACGAAACCCTTTACAGTCGCCTGTTTCGCAGTTAAGCCCCACAAAATCAATCGAAATTCTGCAAAATTCAATACAATCTCGGATTTCATGAGATTCTAACCTGTGAAAACGACCTCTTAACTCTTCCTTATTCCCCGTTCCCTATTCCCTATTCCCCGTTCCCCGTTCCCTCTTATGTCACCTTTTCGCGTTGGAATCGCCGGACCCGTGGGTTCGGGAAAAACCGCTCTCGTCGAAGCGTTATGCAAGCGGATGCGGGATTCCCTGCAACTGGCGGTTGTCACCAACGATATTTACACCCAGGAAGACGCGCAATTTCTGGTTAAGGCGGCGGCGTTGACGAGCGATCGCATTCTCGGCGTAGAAACTGGCGGTTGTCCTCACACGGCGATTCGTGAAGATGCGTCGATTAATTTAGCGGCGATCGAACAACTCGAACAGCACTTTAAAACCCTCGATCTCGTATTTCTCGAAAGCGGAGGTGACAATCTCGCCGCGACGTTCAGTCCGGAATTGGTGGATTTAACGATTTACGTCATCGACGTTTCCGCCGGAGACAAAATCCCCCGCAAAGGCGGCCCGGGAATTACGAAATCCGATTTATTGGTAATTAATAAAATCGATCTCGCCCCGTTTGTCGGTGCAGATTTGTCGGTGATGGAACGAGATGCGAAAAAAATGCGCGGCGATCGCCCGTTTGTTTTTACCAATCTCAAAACTCAACAGGGACTCGACGACATCGAACAATTCGTGCGATCGCACATCTTACAGTGAACAGTGTTTCAGTCACCAGTCACCAGTGAAGACAGGGAACAGGGAACAGTTAATAGTTTTCCCCTTCTCCCCCTCTCCCCTTCTCCCCTTCTCCCCCTCTCCTATGAACTCTTGGTATGGAAAAATCAAATTGACTTACGCTAAACGCGATCGCACCACTCGCGTTAAAGACGCCTACAGTCAAGCCCCGTATAAGGTGCAGCGATCGTTTCACCCTGAAGGGGACACCATCTGTCACAGCGTAATTCTCCACACTGCTGGGGGACTCGTCGGGGGCGATATTCTCAGTCAAGACGTGCGCCTTCATCCCCACGCGGAAGCCAACTTAACCACTGTCGCCGCCAGCAAAGTCTATCGCAGCAACGGACACCCGGCGACGCAAACGGCGAACTTCCAATTAGAAGACAACGCCTATCTAGAATATTTTCCGCGAGAAACTATTCTGTTCGATGGGGCGGTGTTTCGTCAGGAGACTCGCGTAGAATTGGGGGAAAATGCGGTTTGGCTGGGATGGGAAATCCTGCGGTTTGGGAGAACCGCCAGAGGGGAACGGTTCGAGTCGGGAAGTTGGCGATCGCAGACGGAAATTTGGCGCAACGGAACGCCGCTTTGGATCGATCGATCTTGTCTCGAAGGGGGTTCGACGTTGCTAGACTCTCCCAACGGCTTAAACGGGTTTCCCGTCGTGGCGACGTTCGCCATTATCGGAAAACCCGTTTCTGAAGAGATTTTGAAAAAAGGGCGATCGCTCTGGCAAACGCGAGACACTCAGGGAGATGTAGGGTTAACTTGTCTCGAGAGTGGGTTGGTGTGTCGCTATTGCGGGCGATCGACTCAAGCGGTTCTCGACAGTTTCCTCGAACTTTGGCAACTGTTTCGAGGGATCGATCGCCAAACTTCCGCTGTCAAATCTCGATTTTGGCAAATTTAAAATGGGCTACTTTATTATAGCAAATTAGAGGTTTTTTATGCAACTATCTCCCCAAGAAAAAGACAAACTTTTAATTTTCACGGCGGCACTTTTAGCCGAACGCCGCAAGGAAAAAGGTTTAAAACTTAACTATCCCGAAGCGGTAGCTTATATTACGGCTGGCATTTTAGAAGGCGCTCGAGAAGGGCGTTCGGTGGCGGAGTTGATGAGTTATGGAAAAACGCTATTATCGCGAGATGACGTGATGGATGGAATTTCAGAAATGGTGAAAGAAGTCCAAGTCGAAGCCACGTTTCCCGATGGAACGAAACTCGTCACCGTTCACGATCCGATCGAATAATCGTCGATTGGGATGTTGGCAATTTCAAACTTAGGTACATGGAGAATTTTTGAGATTTATGATACCTGGAGAACTTTTCCCCGCCGAAGGTGCGATCGAACTCAACGCCGATCGTCCAAAAAGTACAGTTTCCGTCGCAAATTCGGGCGATCGCCCGATTCAAGTGGGGTCGCACTTTCACTTTTTTGAAGTGAACGAAGCCTTACAATTCGATCGCGAGGCGGCGAAAGGAATGCGATTGAACATTCCCGCCGGAACTGCGGTTCGCTTCGAGCCGGGAGACGAGAAAACCGTGGAACTGGTGGCGGTGGTGGGAAGTCGTCAGATTTATGGGTTTAACGGTTTGGTGAACGGTTCCTTAGATGGAGAACCGGAGGCGGAAGAGGAGGAGAAAAAAGAGAAATCGAAAAAGAAAGACAAGACAAAAAAAAGCAAAGACAAAAAGAAGAAAAAATAGAAATTCGATCGATAAATTGGAGGTCGATCCGTAGGGTGCGTGACTTAAAATATAGGGTGTCGATCGTGAGACCTATAAATTGTCACGCACCGCCCCCACCGGCAAATGATGAGATGATGAGATGAGGATATATGGAGGAACTCCAAATTCTCCAGATCCCCGGCATCTCCAAGATGCCGGGGATCTCACACAGCCATTGACCAATAGGGGATTTTGCCGTCTCAACCCCAAATCGAACATCACAGCATTTTTGACCTTTAAAAATATGAGCTATCAAATGGATCGACGGGCGTATGCCGAAACCTTCGGGCCGACTGTAGGCGATCGCGTTCGGTTGGCAGATACCGAATTACTCATCGAAGTCGAACGTGATTTTACGACTTACGGCGACGAAGTCAAATTCGGCGGCGGAAAGGTGATTCGCGACGGAATGGGACAATCGCCAATTTCGCGAGAAGACGGGGCGGTGGACGTGGTAATTACCAACGCTTTAATTCTCGATTGGTGGGGTATCGTCAAAGCCGATATCGGCATTAAAGACGGCAAAATTTGCAAAATTGGCAAAGCCGGAAATCCCTACATTCAAGATAACGTCGATATTATTATCGGCCCCGCCACCGAAGCGATCGCCGCCGAAGGATCGATCGTCACCGCAGGGGGAATCGACAGCCACATTCACTTTATTTGTCCCCAACAAATCGAAACGGCGATCGCATCGGGAATTACCACCATGATAGGGGGCGGAACGGGGCCTGCAACGGGAACCAACGCCACCACCTGCACCCCTGGGGCGTGGAACCTTCATCGGATGTTACAAGCAGCGGAAGCCTTTCCCATGAACTTGGGCTTTTTGGGGAAAGGAAACAGTTCGCAACCCCAAGGTTTAGTCGAACAGGTTCTCGCCGGGGCGATCGGCTTGAAACTTCATGAAGACTGGGGAACGACACCCGCCGCGATCGATACTTGTCTGAGTGTCGCCGACGACTACGACGTACAGGTGGCGATTCACACCGACACCCTCAACGAAGCCGGTTTCGTCGAACATACCATCGCAGCGTTTAAAAACCGCGCCATCCATACCTACCACACAGAAGGGGCGGGAGGTGGACACGCCCCAGACATTATTAAAGTGTGCAGTTATCCGAACGTTCTCCCCTCTTCCACGAACCCGACTCGCCCCTACACGACGAATACCTTAGAAGAACACCTCGATATGTTGATGGTGTGTCACCATCTCGATCGCAGTATTCCCGAAGATGTCGCGTTTGCGGAATCTCGCATCCGTCGCGAAACCATCGCCGCCGAGGATATTCTGCACGATCTCGGGGCGTTCAGCATCATCGCCTCGGATTCCCAAGCAATGGGGCGCGTGGGAGAAACGATCCTCCGCACCTGGCAAACTGCCCATAAAATGAAGGTGCAGCGTGGGGCGTTGTCGGGAGACAGCGATCGCAACGACAACTTACGGGCGAAGCGCTACGTCGCCAAGTACACCATCAATCCGGCGATCGTTCACGGGGTTTCTCACGTTGTCGGTTCTGTCGAAGAAGGGAAACTGGCGGATTTGTGTTTGTGGAAACCGGCGTTTTTCGGCGTCAAACCCGAGTTAGTGTTGAAGGGAGGCGCGATCGCCTGGGCGCAAATGGGAGACGCCAACGCCAGCATTCCCACCCCACAACCGATTCATATGCGTCCGATGTTCGCCAGTTACGGCGGGGCGATCGCGACGACATCCCTCACCTTTGTCTCTCAGGGGGCGATCGATGCGGGAGTTCCCCAACAGTTAGGATTGCAGAAAACGGCAGTGGCGGTGTCGAACACGCGCAACATCACCAAAGCGGATTTGAAACTCAACAACGCCTTACCGAAAGTTGAAGTCGATCCCGAAACCTACGAAGTTCGGGCAGATGGGGAATTGCTCACCTGTGAACCCGCTGAGATTTTACCGATGGCGCAGCGGTATTTTTTGTTTTAAAAACGTCTTAAAAACGCCAGTTTCCTTTGAAAAAATAGGTGTATCTCCGTCTTGTAAAAATATAATTTTGAGGTGTTGTTGGGTTTCGAGATCGCTCCACCCAACAACACCTCAATTCATTGCAGAGACTCCGATCCGCTCAGCGTTGAGTCCGAGCGGAGTCGAGGACTCAAATACTGGTTTTTCCCAACCCGACAAGTCCCTCTATCCCCCCAACCCTCCTTTGAAAGGGGGGCTAAGGGGGGATGTGGTGAAGACTTCTTGAAACCTAGCTTATCGGACACCGATTCCGTATGATAAATTTATATGTTTGAGAGGCACCCAAAACAACGGCGTTTTGCTGTTTTTTGTACGGTTGCCGATCGCCGGTTTTCCTCGATACTCACGACCTCGTTTTTAACATTCTCATCGCCCTAGACGGCTTGCCCTGAGCCAAGTCAAAAAGACGGGGTCTCAACCCAAAATTTTCGATGATTAGTAATGCTACTTTGCCTCTCGAACCCTTACCACAGAGGAGTTGGGATCGATCGGTATCATTAGAATGCCGCACCACCCCCACTTCAACCTCAGAAAACTGACAGGTCGCGAAAGGCGAGACGCGACACGGAAGACGGGCAAAACAGAGGGCAGTCGCAATCGTGGCGATCGATCTAAAATCAAAACGCCATCGTCAGACGAGATCGTCCATGACCCCCTTCAAGCTCGAAGCCTCTTTCAAACCGACCGGCGACCAACCCCAAGCGATTCGACAGCTCACCCAAAGCCTGAACGCAGAAAACCGCTTCCAAACCCTCCTCGGTGCGACGGGAACCGGGAAAACTTACACTATGGCCAGCGTTATCGAAAAACTGGGGAAACCCACCCTCGTTTTAGCGCACAACAAAACCCTAGCGGCACAACTGTGTAACGAGTTGCGCTCGTTCTTTCCCCACAACGCCGTCGAATACTTCATCAGTTATTACGACTATTACCAACCCGAGGCGTATATTCCCGTGACCGATACCTATATCGAGAAAACCGCCTCGATTAACGAAGAAATCGATATGTTGCGCCACTCCGCCACGCGATCGCTCTTCGAGAGACGGGATGTCATCGTCGTCGCCTCCATTAGCTGCATTTACGGTCTGGGGATTCCCAGCGAATACCTCAAAGCTTCGATTCCCTTGGAAGTGGGACAGGAAATCGACCAACGCCAAATGTTGCGCGATCTCGTCAGCGTTCAGTACACCCGTAACGACCTGGAACTCGGACGCAGTAAGTTTCGAGTCAAAGGGGATGTGGTGGAAATCGGCCCCGCTTACGAAGACCGCATCATTCGCGTGGAGTTCTTCGGCGACGAAATCGACGCGATTCGCTATATCGACCCGGTGACGGGGTCGGTGTTGCAAAGTGTAGACCAGTTGCGGATTTATCCAGCTCGCCACTTCGTTACCCCCGAAGAACGCCTCGATATCGCCTGTGAGGAGATTCAAGCGGAACTCGAAGAGCGCCTCGAACAACTCGAAAAAGCAGGAAAACTCGTCGAAGCGCAACGGCTCGCCCAACGGACGCGCTACGATTTGGAAATGTTGCGGGAAGTCGGCTACACCAATGGGGTGGAAAACTACGCGCGACATCTAGCCGGGAGACGAGCCGGAGAACCGCCGGAATGTTTGGTGGATTATTTTCCAGAGGATTGGCTGTTGGTGGTGGACGAGTCTCACGTGAGCGTTCCCCAGATTCGTGGGATGTACAACGGCGATCGCTCTCGAAAACAGGTTCTCATCGAACACGGATTTCGGCTTCCGAGTGCGGCGGACAACCGACCGTTGAAAGCCGAGGAGTTTTGGGGAAAGGTCAAACAGTGCGTGTTCGTGTCGGCGACGCCGGGAGATTGGGAAGTCGAGCAGTCTCAAGGACACGTCGTCGAACAGATTATCCGACCGACGGGAGTGGTAGACCCGGAAATTTTCGTGCGTCCGACGGAAGGTCAGGTAGACGATCTGTTTGGAGAAATTCGCGATCGCGAGACTCGCGGAGAACGAACCCTCGTGACCACGCTAACCAAGCGCATGGCGGAGGATTTGACGGAATATTTACTCGATCGCGGGGTTCGGGTGCGCTATCTCCATTCAGATATTGGCTCGATCGAACGCATCGAGATTTTACAAGATTTGCGACAAGGTGTCTTCGACGTTCTTATCGGCGTTAACTTGCTGCGGGAAGGGTTGGATTTACCGGAAGTGTCCCTGGTGGCGATTCTGGATGCGGATAAGGAAGGCTTTTTGCGGGCCGAGCGATCGCTGATTCAAACCATCGGACGTGCGGCGCGTCACGTGCGCGGTCAGGCGATACTCTACGCCAATACGCTCACCAAAAGTATGGAAAAAGCGATTTCGGAGACCGAACGCCGCCGTCAGATTCAGTTGGAGTACAACCGCAAACACAACATTACGCCGAAACCGGTGGTGAAGGCGATCGACAATTCGATTTTGGCGTTTTTGGAGATTTCCCGTCGCCTCAACGCGCAGCAACTCGAAACCGCTTACGAGCATTCCGATGAGATTTCCCTCGAACAGATTCCCGAGTTGATTCAACAGTTGGAGGCGCAAATGCAGGAAGCTGCGAAGAACTTGGAGTTCGAGGAGGCGGCGAAACTGCGCGATCGCATCAAGCATTTACGAGACAAGCTCGTAGGGCGATCGTCGTAAGTCTCGAACGATCCGCTGGAGTCCCGAGACGCAGAAATCCCGTCTGTACCTCGATCGCAACCCTCCCCAACCGGGGCAGTTCGTGATATGCAGTTCGTGATATAATGAAACCCTTGCAGACAGCTTTTGGATATCTGCTGCGGGTGTAATTCAGTGGTAGAATGTCAGCTTCCCAAGCTGAACGTCGCCGGTTCGAGTCCGGTCACCCGCTTTCTTCTTTGGCGATTTTTATTGGGCAATTTTTAACGGACGGGTTGCGATCGCACCTCCCTACGCGGACGGGGCGTCTCTCGATCTCGAGTGCAGCGTTACACTAGAAATGCACTCCACGTCACCGATATTCCACGAACGGCCGAACATGAAAGCTCAACGGACTCTCGCTTGGTTGAAGACGACATTCAGAAACGCATCTACCTCTGACAGACATCGCCCCAATTGGCGATCGCTCGCGGCTAGTTGGGCGCTCGTTCAAGTTTTGCTGTTGGGAAGTCCCGCCCTCGGACAACGGGAACCCAAGGAGATGTCTTACAGTGCGTTCCTCGAAAAAGTCGAGAACGGCGAAGTCCAGAAAGTCGATCTCGACCCAGCCCGTCAAACGGCTCGCGTCACCCTTGTCAACCAAGGACAAGACGACGCCCCCTACGAAGTCCGTCTGTTTGAAGAAAACCCAGACCTGATCCAGCAGTTACGCAATAACGAGGTCGAAATCGCCAGTAACCCGACCCCCGACAACAGTTTCGCCATTGGCATTTTAGGACAACTGTTGTTGATTCTCATCTTAGTCGGCGGCTTGATGTCGATCGTGCGTCGTTCGTCTCAGTCGGGAAACAACGCCCTCAACTTTGGGAAATCTCGAGCGCGATTCCACATGGAAGCGAAAACTGGGGTCGCCTTCGACGATGTCGCCGGAATTGAAGAAGCCAAAGAAGAATTACAAGAAGTCGTCACGTTTCTCAAACAACCCGAACGTTTCACGGCGATCGGTGCGAAAATTCCGCGCGGCGTGCTGCTCGTCGGCGCACCGGGAACGGGGAAAACTCTGTTAGCGAAGGCGATTTCTGGAGAAGCGGGGGTTCCGTTTTTCAGTATTTCCGGGTCGGAATTCGTTGAAATGTTCGTTGGCGTCGGTGCTTCGCGAGTTCGCGATCTGTTCCGTAAAGCCAAGGAAAACGCCCCCTGTTTGGTCTTCATCGACGAAATCGACGCGGTGGGACGCCAGCGGGGAACTGGAATCGGCGGCGGAAACGACGAACGGGAACAAACTCTCAACCAGTTGTTAACGGAAATGGACGGGTTCGAGGGCAACAGCGGTATTATCATCATCGCGGCGACGAACCGCCCCGACGTTCTCGATACGGCTCTGTTGCGCCCAGGACGCTTCGATCGCCAGGTGATGGTGAGTTTACCCACCTACAACGGACGGTTCGGTATTTTGCAGGTTCACGCTCGCAACAAGAAACTCGACCCGGAAGTCTCCCTCGAGACGGTCGCCCGCCGCACGCCAGGGTTTACGGGGGCTGATTTAGCAAACCTCCTCAACGAAGCGGCAATTCTCACCGCTCGCCGCCGCAAAGAGGCGATTACGATGTCTGAAATTGACGACGCTTTCGATCGCGTGGTGGCGGGAATGGAAGGGACGCCCCTCGTGGACAGCAAGAAAAAGCGCCTGATCGCCTATCACGAAACGGGTCACGCTATCGTAGCAACGCTCCTCAAACATCACTATCCGGTGCAAAAGGTGACGTTGATTCCGCGCGGTCACACCCCCGGTGCCACCTGGCTTACACCGCCAGAAGACCCGATGCTGGAGTCGCGAGCGCAGATTCGCGACCACATTACGGGGACGTTGGCCGGACGTGCCGCCGAAGCGGTGGTGTTTGGCGATTCTGAAGTCACCGACGGGGCGCAGCACGATTTGAAGATGGTGTCCGAACGGGCGCGGAAGATGGTGACGCTCTACGGAATGTCGGATTTGGGTCCGATGGCGCTGGAAAGTCCCAATAACGAGGTGTTTTTAGGACGCGATCTCATGCCGAGTTCGGAGCATTCGGAGGAGATGGCGATTCAGATCGATCGCCAGGTCCGCACCATCGCTCAGGAGTGTTACGAAGAAGCGTGTCAGATTATTCGGGAACATCGCCCCTTGATGGATCGGTTGGTGGATTTACTCGTTGAGAAGGAGCAAATCGACGGAGACGAGTTCCGCCGCATCGTGGCCCAGTACGCAACGCTACCAGAACCTCAGATGGCAACGACTGCGATCGCTTCTGAGGCCGCCGTTCGGTAATCGTCCGAAGACCCATCGCCATAACATTTTTCGAGACCGTTTTCTGTAAGTTGGGGTACGACACGCGTACCCCCATTTTTTTGAGCAATTTCCGTAAAGTTGCCGATGGAATTCAGGCGAATATCGATCGCGGATCGGACAATTCCGTAAATTGACGGAAAAAATCAGAGCGATCGTCCGATGACTGAGAGGGGACGACGGCCAGGTTCTCCGTACTCCGCATGGAAGGGGTTTGTCAAAAAAAGTTCTCCGTGATTTCTAGGAGTTATTGAATCTCGTATAAAGACGATATAAAAACCTTTTAAAGAGCTGCTAAGCTTCATTGACACAGGCATTCGGCAAAACTTAACCTGAATTTATGTTGAGTTAGATCTAACTCAACATAAATTTGATAGAAATAAAAGGCGAAAGTTTTAAAGCGATCGCTTTTACATTTTACGGGTGTTTTTTCTAGGGGATTTCAGCGATGTCTGGTGTTTTGAAAAAGGCCGTCTCGACTTGTACCGTTCTCTCCCTCTCGATGTCGGGAGCGTTTGGGTTAGCAACCTCAGCACGTGCTTTCGGAATCTTTTTCGGCGAAGACCTCAACCACAGCGCCACGCAACCCCTCACGAACTACCAAAACGCCCAGCAAGCCGAAACAGAATTTCTCTCTCACCTCGTCGGCGTCGGTACGGAAACTTTTGAAAGCTTCCCCCTTGGAACGGCCGATCCGCTGTCTTTAGATTTTGGAGAAGCCGGAACCGCGACGCTGAAGGGTCACGGCGTCATAAACTCTGTGGCCGAAGGAACGACGAACGGGTACGGACGATACGGTATCTCGAAAACCAACTATTGGGAAACCAACGCCGCTGGCAACAACTTCGTCGTGGAATTCAGCCAAGCAGTGGCTGCCTTTGGCTTCTACGGTGTGGATTTAGGTGATTTCGGCGGCGAACTGATGTTAAATCTCACCCTCGCCAACGGTGGGCAGAAATCGATCGCCGTTCCGAATACGGTAGGCAGTTACGGCAACACGGACGGTTCGGTGCTGTATTTCGGCGCGATCGCCGACGGTGCCGACGAACTGTTTACCAGTTTGTCTTTTAACATGACGGCTCCCGGTACGGGGATGTTTGCCGATATCTTCGCCTTCGATAACATGACGGTGGGGTCGCTCTCTCAGGTCAAACAAGACGCCTCAGACGATCTCGTGGCGGACGCGCCGTCTCAGTCGAACCCATCGCCTCAAGAGGTTCCCGAACCCCTCTCTACGATCGCTCTGTTCCTGGTGGGTGCTGTGGGAACTCGCACGATGCGCCGCAAAGCCGATTAACTCCGCAATTTTACCGAGTCAAACGCTTTTAACCTCTGTCTTTGCTCGAATCCCCGGTATCTTGAAGGTAGCGGGGATTTCACAGATGCTAGAATTCTTCCGTATATTTAGGGAGTGCGATCGCCATCACATCGTAAGCGATAGCTGTGTCACTGTAAATCCACTGAGACATCACGCCCTCAATCGTCTGCGATCGCGGTACGACTGGCAAAATCCAGAGATACTAAAAGCATCGAGTTCAAAGCCAGTGCGATGTTTCCTTCCCTCCAACTTCTCCCCGGTGCTATCTCTGCCATTCTCGCTTCGGTGACGGATACGGGATATCTCACCCTCAGCGATCGCTACGGACTCATGGCTGCGATCCTCGACGAAAGCCTCGACGAGAGCGATCGCCGTTCGGCCAACCGACTTTTACGAGCGGTGTTGCGAGGACGAGTCAAGGTTGTTGACGACCTCTGCCTTACGTAAAAACACGGTCTCAGAACTCGAGTGGATTTTCCAAGTTACGCGATAGTTCCTCATGTTTCCCCCCGAAATCGCTCGGGGGGTTTTTTTTACGGGCGCACGCCTGGCGAGGCTGCAATGGGCTATAACAGACACAGCTTGAGGCGAAAGAACTCCGAGTCAAGCTTCTCGACCGAGGCTTTTATGTCCGACCCCAAATCCAACCCCAAAATTTCTGCAATTATTTGCACCCACAACCGCGATCGCTATCTCGGTGCGGCGATCGACAGCCTACTCGACCAACAGGACTTCGAGGATTACGAGGTTCTCGTAGTCGATAACGGTTCGAGCGATCGCACCAAAGCCGTCGTCGAAGAACGACAGCCCCATCCCCGCCTGCGATACGTTTGGGAACCCACCTTGGGACTTTCCATCGCCCGCAACCGGGGCGTTCGTGAAACCACCGCACCGATTCTCGCCTATCTCGACGACGACGCCGTCGCCAGTCCCACCTGGCTCACTCACCTGGCCGCCGCCTACGATCGCAACGACAAACTGGCGATCGCCGGTGGTAAAGTCACCCTCATCTGGCCGCCGGACGTTACCCCTCCCCCCTGGCTCTCTGAAGGCTTAGCCGGTGCCTTGGGACTCTACAACCTCGGCGACGAGGTGGTGTCGATTACCCAACCCGGTCTCACGCCGCGCGGTCTCAACTACTCCATCCGTCGCGAGTTTCTCGATCGAATCGGCGGGTTCGACCCCAACCTCGGCCGCGTCGGCAAAAAACTGCTCTCCAACGAGGAGCTGTACACCACCGAAAAAGCCTTACAACTCGGTTGGCAAGTCGCCTATCTCCCCGATGCGTTAGTCGCCCACAACGTTGCCCCCGAACGGCTCGATCGCACCTGGTTTCTCCGGCGAGGTTGGTGGCAAGGCATCAGCGAATGCTATCGCGAACAACTCGCCGGAAGTGCCGGCCCCGCTCAATTTTTACGGGGGGGCGAACGCATCCTTCGGGGCTTGTACAATGCTGCGAAATATTCCCGAGATCCGGCTCGTCGCTTTGATAGCCTAGTATATGCCTACGGTCAGATCGGCTATCTCGTTTACGCCGTTCGGGGAATGCTCTCGCCACCGCCATCGTCTTCTTAATGTCGAGATCGGTGTCAGCCGCAATCTGTACTGCTGGTTTGACTCGAATTCATGTCCTGACTCTCTACGCGATCTAGCTCATGTCTTCTTCCTCTTCTAATTCCCCTGCCAAAGTTCCCGTATCTGTCCTGATCCCAGCGAAAAACGAAGAAGCGAACCTTCCCGCTTGCCTCGAAAGTGTTGCGAGAGCCGATGAGGTGTTCGTCGTCGATTCTCAAAGCGAAGATCGCTCGGGTGAAATTGCCGAACGCTACGGCGCGAAAGTCGTGCAATTTCACTTTAACGGTCGCTGGCCGAAAAAGAAAAACTGGTCTCTCGACAATCTTCCGTTTCACAACGAATGGGTGCTGATCGTCGATTGTGACGAACGCATTACCCCGGAACTGTGGGACGAAATCGACGAGGTCGTTCGGAAAAACGACCGCGACGGCTACTATCTCAATCGTCGCGTGTTCTTCCTCGGCGTTTGGATTCGTCACGGCGGAAAATATCCCGATTGGAACTTGCGCTTGTTCAAACACAAAGTCGGGCGCTACGAAAATTTACACACTGAAGAAGTGCCGAATACGGGCGATAATGAAGTTCACGAACACGTGGTTCTGCCCACTCAAGCAGGATATCTCAAACACGATATGCTGCACATCGATTTTCGCGATATTTACCATTGGTTGGCGCGGCACAACCGTTATTCAAATTGGGAAGCTCGCGTTTATTACAACTTGTTGACCGGACAAGCAGACGACGGAACGATCGGGGCGAATTTGTTTGGAGATTCCGTGCAACGCAAGCGGTTTTTGAAGAAAATTTGGGTGCGGTTGCCCTTTAAGCCGTTCTTCCGATTCCTGTTGTTTTATATTTTGCGCTTGGGCTTTTTGGACGGTCGAGCGGGTTATATTTACGGGCGTTTGTTGAGTCAGTACGAGTATCAAATTGGAGTCAAGCTGTACGAACTTAGGAAGTTTGGTGGCCAGTTAAACAAGCTCGAGGAAAAGCCGAAATCGACCGGCGCGACTCAGTCTATTTCGTAGAACCTGGGGGTTTAGCTCCTCTGTTCCTTGGCTCGTCGGGTATTGACGGCGAGCCGAACACTGAAACTCCTCGTCCGAGCCTTTGACGTTCGAGACGGGTGTGCGTCGGGTTCGCAGCGGCTCTCGAATCGGTTCGCGTTATGGAGAGCGATCGCACTCTATAGCGCGTTTTTGTACGTCCTGTGAGTCGGATCGGGAACAGCAGTCGAGCGATCGCCGCTCCAAAGGAGGAGACTGCCTCGCTGTTTTTTCGAGCGCGTCGTAACAAGACACCGAAAAAATGTTAAAGTTTGAATCGGTAACTTTTAAAACGAGACGTTTTAGACGGAATCGAGATCGAGGCGATCGCCAATCTTCAAGGGCGATCGAAACACTCGATCCAGTTCCCAAAGGAGCGAGAACATCCCAGCAACTATGGATTTTTTACCAATTTTAACGTTCGCAGCCGATCGCGCCAGAAAAAATTTCAATAAAAAAGTTCGACAACAATCTGCCGTTCAAGAAAAATTGCTATTCGATCTTCTTAAACGATATCAAAATACAGAGTTAGGGAAACAGTATCGGGTTGCCGATATCGAAACAATCGAACAATTTAAAGATAGAATTCCCGTTTTAGATTATACGGCTTACGAACCCTACATTCGGCGTATTGCTGAGGGCGAACCGAATGTTTTAACGTCCGATCCGGTCGTTTATCTCAACCGAACGAGTGGTTCGACGGGCAAACAAAAACTCATCCCCGTCACGAAACGTTTTCAAAATATTTTAGGCTGGGCGAACCTCGTCAGTTTGGGATTTCTAACTCACGGCTTGCGAAAACGGGGTAAAAAACTGGGAAAAAACATCGTTCTCAACGCTCTAGAAGCCCCGAAATATACTCGAGGCGGTATCGAATACGGATCGGCCGGTCCGGGGGTTTTAAAGATGGGGTCGTTTTTCTACAAACAGCTATTCGTTCATCCCCTCGACACGTTCAAACCGAAAGATTATTTCGCACGATCTTACACGGCGTTGTTATTTTCACTTAAAGGCAGTCCCACCAGTATCGGAAGCAATTTTCCGATGGTGATTTTGCAGCTTTGTAACTGGTTGGAAGAATACGCCGACGCGCTAATTGAAGATATCGAAACGGGATCGATCGCGCCGTGGTTGAAGCTCGAACCGGAACTGAGAGCGAGTTTGGAAGCGCAACTGTTTCCCGATCGCGATCGGGCCGATCGGTTGCGATCGATACTCAAAACGGAAGGTCGGCTTCTCCCCCGTCTCGTCTGGCCGGAATTAGCCTGTTACACCACCGCCAGAGGCGGAACCTCGGATTTTTACTTGCAGCGATTTCCCGAATATTTTGGCGATATTCCAGGGTTTGGTGCGGTGTTCGCCTCGGCTGAAGGCACGTTTAGTATTTATCCCGATTTGGATACAGACGGCAGCGTTTTAGCGGTGGAAACGGGATTTTTTGAGTTCGTCCCTCCTGACGAATGGGAGAACGAACACCCGAAGACTTTGCGACCGAGCGAGGTGAAAGTCGGGGAATACTATCGACTGCTCGTCACGAACCATAGCGGGTTTTATCGTTACGATATTGGCGATGTTTTTCAGGTCGTCGGGTTTTATGAAGAAGCACCGTTAATTGTGTTTCGATATCGTCGCGGTGGCTTGTTGTCTTCGACGACGGAAAAAACTACGGAATACCACGTTACGAAAACCATGCAGATCTTGCAAGATAAGTTTGCAATTCGCTTTGAAGATTTCTGCGTAACTCTTTCCGATAACGAATTCCCCGCACGATATTTGGTCAATGTAGAACTCGCACCGGGATATCGTCTCGACGACGCAGAAAGCTTTATCGACGCGTTCGATCGCGTGTTAAAAGACGTTCACAGCTATTACGAGATCAAACGGGATATGTCCGTTCCACCGCCGCGATTGCAAATTTTGAAGCCGGGAAGTTTTGAAATCGTGCGCCAGCGGCAAGTCGAGCGAGGAATTCCTGCCTATCAACTCAAGTTCCCTCATATTAGCGAAGATCGGGCGATCGTTTCTGGACTCGAGGTCGATCGGGTGGTTCAGTTGCCGTAATGACTTGTCTAAACTTGCCTAACAATGGCTTGACAAATAGCTCGAACGATGGTTTTAAAATATGGCTCGAAGTAGATTCGCGATCGCCTGAAAAATAGATGCCTTTAATTTCTAACTCGGACGAATCTTTTTATCCATTAAAAAACGCACTGTTTTCGTTAGATATTGCTCGAACGCTAGGTTTTGGTGTTGAGGATTCGACAACGGGAAACGCTCGAAAATCTCAACAGTTATTCGTCGATGCACCGTTGTTGAGCGAGTTGTTCGATCGGCGCGTTGCGATTTTAGGAGGTTGGTCGGATTTTCAAAACAGCGTCAAGGCATTTCAAGTTTTGGGGTTGCTCGCGGATACGGTTCTTCCTCATTGGCAGATTCTCGAGGCCTTAAAAAATCAAAAAGATCGAGGTGATTTAAACGCTGCACGACAACTCGAAGAACGACAAAAGTATTTTTTAGAAATGCGCCAAACGCGCGATCGCCTGCCTGTTTTTCAGCCGAAAGAGATTACCTCAGATCGCTTGCAGTCAGTCGATTTGCTGTACGTCGCACTGTGGGAAGCCTTACGCGATCGCACGCTCGTTTGTACGACATCGAGCAACTTTGGTTTGGCGTTGCACGAGATTTTACATCGCCTACAAACTCTCTCAGTTTCTAACGGCGATCGCGAGTTCTCGATTCTCAATTTCGACGACGTGAAATTAACGATCTGGTGTCCGAAACGGGGATCGGCGATCATGCGAGATGAAAAAGACGATATTCTCCGTCACAAAGTCGCATCGAGTCCGCTAAACTGCGAACTCCGCCGCTACGAAACTCGTCGAGAACGAGATGTCAACGCGATCGGTCAAGTTCTTGAAGAGTCGGGTATTTTTTTCCCAACAACTCCCCAGTCTGCTGGAAACTTGACGACCATTGTAGAAAAGATTTTTCGCAAAAAACCGAAGTTACGAGATGACGTTTCCGAAAGCACGTTACAACAGTTCAAATCGCCGATTCAAGGTGGAATTTTTGGCGCGATCGTTCCTTATCTATATCTTCTCGACGCTTTCATTCAACGCGATCGTCTACCTTCGAGTTTAGACAACACGTCTCCGTTACTGTCCCTGTACAATCCAACCTCGATCGGTGCGACGTTAGCGGCTTTTATCGAAGGCGATCGCTTGTTGCGGTGTCGAGGGGTACTGTCGGCGTTAAACGAGCGAGAGCGTTCGGTTTTTGCGCGGGAATTTCCCCACTTGAAAGCGTATTTAGAAGCCTCGGAGAACGGTTTACCGTTTTATATTTCAGTTTGTGCCGTTCCCGACCATCATACTCGTCCGGGGATTGCCGGTGCGTTTAACGTCACAAGTCGCCACGTTCCGGGGGACGGTAAAAAATTTATGGGATTGGGATCGAACGGTTTTCCGAATAACAGCGTGCTAAAAGATATTGTGTCTAAAAGCGTCGATAGCGGTGGTGCATTTGGCGGAAAGTCGCATATTTATCCAACGACCCATACAATGGGATATGTTGCAGCCGCTTTAGTATTTGCCAACGATCTTCAAAACCACTGCAACGCTCGTTTACCCGAACTGGCGGGATCGTTTGCGGTGGCGGGAATTTTGCAACAGGCGATCGAGCAAAACCAACTGTCTCCTGAAGAGGTGGCGTGGAGTCTCAAAAAAACTGGCATCGGCTTGGCTGAATTTTTAGCCTTAAATCCCGAAGATTATCGAACGGTTGAGGAGTTTTTGAAACGAGCCAACAGTGAAGGTGAAATAATGGGTGAGTTTGCTAAGGCGTTCGTGCAGAGTTTGTCTTTTGAGCGATCGGTTTTGCGCGATCGCGTCCGTCGAGTGCGATCGCATCGGAAGGTGATATCTTGTTCTCGCTGGCCGCTGGTGGTGGCTCATCGAACGGGAGATTACTGTCTTCAACCCGATCGCACTCTCGTCCGACAAATTCAACGCCAACAATCAAATCTCGATTAAGCGATCTTTCACTATGAATCTATAGCAACCCTAAATTAGTGGTGTAACACAATCGGGAATCGGGAATCGGGAACGGGAACGGGGAATCGGACTTTTTCTGGTGTTTTAATTTTTGACGACTCATTTGGAACTGCTATAATAGTATTTTCTCACATTTAATTTTTAGCCGATCGCTTTTCAAACTCGAAAACAATACCATTAAATTAAAAGTTAATGCGATTCTAATGTTCTCTAAAGTTCCGATCGCGTGGTTACAACTTCAATATCATAAAGGGCAAACCCTCGCAGCAATTCTTGGAATTGCCTTTACAACGCTGCTCTTATTTATGCAAATTGGCTTTCGAGCCGGTTTTTTAGAAAGTTTAGTTAAACTTCCATCTAGCTTTAACGCTGATATTGTATTGTTAAATACTTCTTCAGTCACAGTTTTAAGACCGTTAAAATTTTCCGAACGGCGACTGTATCAAACGTTGGCATTTGAAGAGGTTGAGTCGGTCACGCCAATTTATTATAATTCTATACTCTGTCGAGATCCTGAAAATCCAACGCTATTTTTAAGACAAATTCAAACGATCGGTTTGCCGATCGAACCGAATATTTTAGATTTACCCGGAATCGATCGCAATTTAGATCGAATCAAACAACAAGATAGTTTTTTACTCGACCGAAAATCGAGAAAAGAGTTTTTGCCCCTCATTCAAAACATTGAAACTCAGGGAACCGTTGAGACAGAGATCCGAACGCCTCGAGACGAATTAAAACAAGTAAAATTGGTTGGATTGTTTGAGTTAGGGGCAAGTACATCTTTTAATTCTTCAGTCATTACCAGTGAAGAAAATTTTTTAAAATTGTTCGATCGCAAGAAAGGTCAAATTAATATTGGCTTAATTCAACTCAAACCAGGATCTGATGTCGATCGCGCGATCGTCGCTCTCAGAAACTATCTTCCTGAAGATGTTAAAGTCATTTCACAAGCCGATTTAATTTTACAAGAAAAAGCATTTTACGAAAACAGTACGCCGATCGGTTTAATGTTCCGATTTGGTTTAATCGGCTCGATGCTTGTGGGGACGATCGTACTCTATCAAATTCTCTATCAAAAAATATCGGGATTTATTAAAGACTACGCCACGTTTAAAGCCATTGGATTTAGCAATAACGCTTTGGTGGGAATCGTCCTCAAAGAAACTCTGATTTTAGCAATTTTAGGATATTTGCCGGGATTTATTTGTTCGATTTTTATGTACGATGTTTTAGCCGATGCTACCAGTTTAGCATTTGTGATGAAACGAGACGTCGCGATCGCCGTCCTCGGTGCGACCTGTGCAATTTGTTTTGTATCCGGCTCCATTTCAGTTTGGAAGCTTAAAGAAGCCGATCCCGCCGATATTTTTGGTTAGAGTTAAGTCTGTATATCGACAATTTTACGATATAACCGTTCGCGAACTTGATGTTTGATAATGACGTTGGTTAAATCAGATTCAGACATCATACTCATAAACGTATCGCGTTCCATAACGATCGCCTTAGCACCGCTTTCAGAAATAACTCGCACCGTTGCAGTGCGTTGACTTTGATTGACAATGCCAATTTCGCCAAAGTAGTCGTTTCGGCTTAAGGTTGTCAGAAAAACTTCCTTGGAATTTTCTTGTTGTTGAACGACTTCCACCGTCCCTTCAATTAAAATAAAAAATCGATCGGCAATATCGCCTTGCTGGACGATCGTTTCTCCCTTGGCATAGGTTTGAACTTTCAGCGTCGAAGCAATTTGGGTCAGTTCGCGATCGCTCAGTGTCGGAAGAACGAGGGAAAGTTCCTCGCCGTAAGCAGTTCCGAGGCGTCCGTCTTCAATACGGACAATGCGATCGGCTACGTCCAAAATTCGCGGGTCGTGAGTGACAATTAAAACCGCACTTCCTTCTTGTTTCGCCAGATGTCGGACAATTTCCATCGCTTCTCGACCGGTTTGGCTGTCGAGAGCGGCGGTGGGTTCGTCCGCTAAGACGAGTTTGGGACGGTGAACCAAGGCTCTGGCGATCGCAACCCGTTGTTTTTGTCCCCCAGACAGTTCGCTGGGGTGTACCTCCATATGACGGCTCAATCCCACTTCTCGCAAGATGGCTTCACTTTGAATCCGAGCTTTTTTTCTGGAAAAATTATGTTGTAATTCTAGAGAAATTTGAATGTTCTGCCGAACCGTCATAAAATCCCAGAGATTGAAATGCTGGAAAATATAACCGATCTCTCGGCGAAGTCGCATCCGCTTCTGTTCGCTGGCTCGATATAACTGATGTCCGAAGATTTTTACACTACCACTTTGTACCGATCGCAAACAGCCAATCAAAGACAGTAACGTGGTTTTTCCCGATCCCGACGCTCCCGTCAAAATTAAAATTTCTCCAGGGTAGATATCGAGGGTAATGCCGTACAGAACTTGTTTTTGTGTCGTGCCTTCTTGATAGTAATGGTCGAGATGTTCGATCGCTACAATTTTATCTGAATTCATACGAGTTTTTTAGAAAAAATGGCATAGGAGTCTTCGGAGTTTGAGGTGATAAGCGGATTTTATACCCGGTCAAAACCCTTGCTGTAGGGGCGTCATGGCAATGCGCCCCGGTTCGATTTCGTATTATTCATAACAAATTACACCGTAATCTCAGGAGACCCGGCATAGGCTTCGCCAGATCCACGGAATCTCAAAAATTTCGGAGATTCGATCGAGGAAACCACTACGATAAATTTTCGGTTTGAGAATCGACTTCAATTTTTATCTCGACTTGCAAGTTAATTAAATTAGAAACCGTTTGACTGTCTTCAGGAGTTAAGCGAATCTTCACTTCTACAACTCGAGCATCGACATCGAGGCTAGGGTCGCTACTTAAAACATCTTTTTTGCCAATTTGCGCCCCAATTTGTTCGACCGTTCCTCGCAGTTCTTCATCGAACATGGAATTGCTGACAATGGCAGTTTGACCGACTCGAATTCGAGTAATATCTGTTTCGTAAACTTCAGCGATCGCGTACATGGTTTGAGTTTGAGCCAGTTCGAGAATACCTTCGGTGTCGATGGTTTCCCCCGGAAACGTATGAACTTTCAAAACTCGACCGTCAAGCGGCGATCGCACGTAAGCCAGTTCGAGTTCGGCTTCAGCTTTGGCGACGGTGGCGAGTGCTTGTTCGAGTTTAGCGCGTGCTACGTTCACATCAACTGGACGGACTTCTCGCAAATTCGCTAACGTCGATCGTGCTTCTAAAATTTGATTGGGATAGGACTCGAGAATTTCTTCTAAACGCGCTTTTGCACCGCGAATATCTTCTTGTAACGTGACTACGTCGAGACGCCGATTTTCGATGGTTGACGTGGAAATTGCACCTTCTCCTGCTAACGGTAACATCCGTTCGTACTCGTTTTTAGCATTGTCTAATTCGGCTTCCAAACGCGCGATGGTTGCTTCTTGAGTTGCCACTTGTCCCTCAAATTGTACTCTTAAGTCTTCAATCCGAGCTTCTTGAGCGGCAATTTGACCTTGTTTGGCGTCTCCGGCTTCCGCGCGATCGAGTTCTGCACGTGCGAGTGCTACGTCTGTTTCCGCTTCGAGTAACGTAGCTTGCAAGCGATCGAAATTATCTAAAATGGCGATAATTTCTCCTTGGCGAACGCGATCGCCTTCTCGGACTAAAAGCTCGGATACGCGAGCGTTTTCAGTCGAAGACGATCCAGAAATGACGATCGCTTCGTCTTTGGGTTGAATTCGACCTAACGCAGAGACAAAATCGGGGGCTTCTCGAGTGATGTTAAGTGACGTGCTTTCTACAATCGGTGTTTCGATCGAACGTGAAGAGTGCTGCAACAACCAGTACGCACCTACGGCGAGAGAGCCGCAGAATATGCCGAGTACGAACACTGAAATGCGTCCGAGTTTCATACTTCCTGTTTTGAAAATAAGCATCACACTAATTGCATTTCACGTTTGAAGCTTGCTGGGAGTTTCGAGATTTTGTTCGATCGGTAGCGATCGAGATAGAATTTTGATTTCTTGTCAATTTTTAAGAAATCTATAGAATTTCCTGAGATACTCAATCTCGCTATTTTGATGCTATTTAAATTTAAAAGAACACAAGAGTTTTGTGAAATTCTATACTGTTTTCGTGTTTTAGGATTAGAATCTCAACAATTTAGCGAAATGGAAGTTTTGGTGCTGATGAATTCAAAAATCTCAAAAAACTAGCAATATTATCATTTTATATCCGATTTTTCTCGATATATATATTTTTTTTGTTAAGTTTTTGCAAACATAGAGACTTGCGATCGGAGGTTTGACGCTGCATCAGTCGCATCTCTCGCCATGCAATCCTCGTTTGCATAACCGTTGAGATCGCCAAACCGCCATCCAATCGACGAAATACCAACTTCACGAGTTTTTGCTACAACTCAATCGCAATATAGCAATTAAAAACCTTTCAAACAGACGAAGCGATCGCCTTCCCTCGAGGGAGAACTGGCGTGAACTAAGATTGAAAAGAACGATACAGCCTGCGATCGAGACCATGACCCAAGACGCGACCCCAACCGGACTTGAAACGCCAGATCTGCAAACCGAAGCTTGGATCGACTTACGCAAATACGATCAGTCGTGGTTCGATCGCGGTCGTCCGGGGTGGTACGTTCTGCTGTGGTGGTTCGTTCAGGCGATCGCCTTTCCCCTGAGTCCCCACTTCGCCAGCGGATTTCGGAGTTGGCTGTTGCGTCGCTTCGGTGCGAAAATCGGACGAGATGTCTTAATTCGTCCCACGGCGCGATTTACCTATCCTTGGAAAGTCGAAATCGGCGATTATAGCTGGATTGGGGACGACGTGGTGTTTTACAGCCTCGATCGCATCACCGTCGGCCGCCATTGCGTCGTCTCTCAGGAAACCTATCTCTGCACCGGAAGTCATGACAGTCGCGATCGCGCCTTCGGACTGATTACCCAACCGATTCAACTGGGAAACGGCGTTTGGATTGCGGCGGATTGCTTCGTCGCGGCTGGGGTAGCTATCGGGTCGAATACCGTTGTCGGTGCCAGAAGTAGCGTTTTTGGAGATCTCCCGGCTGGATACTTTTGCGTTGGGAGTCCCTGTCGTCCCAAATCTCCCCGAGTCATGGACGATCGCGCCACTCCTCCACTCTCTGCGAACGCACCACAATCATAAAAAACAGTCACAATCGAAAAAATTGCCACAATAGAAGAAGAAGTACGAAAGAGCAATGTATGGCTACGCAAAAAAAACGGCGTGCCGAAAACGTCGAAGGTGACTTTTATGTCGATTCGACCTGTATCGACTGCGATACTTGTCGGTGGATGGCGCCGAAGGTGTTTCATCGCGATCGCGATCGGTCTGCCGTGTACCACCAACCCACCAACGACACCGAACGCAACGCCGCGTTAACTGCACTGTTGTCCTGTCCGACGGCTTCGATTGGAACGGTAGAAACGCCGTCGGATATCGCCGAAGTGCAGCAAAAGTTTCCGCTTCCCGTCGCCGAAAACGTCTACCATTGCGGCTATCACTCGAAATCCTCGTTCGGTGCAACCAGTTACTTTATCGAACGACCCGAAGGTAACGTTCTCATCGATTCGCCGCGATTCGCCGCGCCATTGGTGAAACGTCTCGAGGAACTCGGCGGCGTGCGCTATCTGTATTTGACGCACCAAGACGATGTCGCCGACCACCAAAAATTCCGCGATCGCTTCGGGTGCGATCGAATCCTCCACGGAGACGATATCACTGACGAGTTGCGCGACGTAGAAATTCAGTTGTCCGGTTTCGACCCGATTCAGTTTGCGCCGGACTTGTTAATTGTTCCGGTTCCCGGTCACACTCGCGGCCATACCGTGTTGTTGTATCGCGATCGATTTCTGTTTGCGGGGGATCATCTCGCCTGGTCGCCGCATCTCGAGCGTCTTTATGCGTTCCCCCGTCATTGTTGGTATTCCTGGGACAAGCAAATCGACTCGATGGAAAAACTGACGAATTACTCGTTTGAGTGGGTACTTCCCGGTCACGGTCGCCGCGCACATCTCGATCGCGAGACGATGGCGCGACAACTGCACGAATGTGTGGAATGGATGAAAGAGCAGTAAAGGAGCAGGGTAGAGGGTAAAGGATCTCAATCAAGCTTGACAAAAGGCTTTGAGAACAAGCGAGGGTTTTTAATTTCTTCAGGGGACTTCGATTAATTCAAACTTATTGAGAAATAGGCTCTACTATCGAAAATTTGAAACGAGAGTTCAAGGGGTTTAGCCATTAGCTTTTGAGCCAAAATCAATTTTTCGAGGTGCCTTTCATTGTTTTGTACTTAAGAGATAGAGGGGATATATTGAAGTCGAGTCCCGGTCTTTTGGTTTTTCGCTTCAAGCGTGGTAGCAAAACCTTTAGCCATAATCTTGCATCCAAAACACTCTCGATTTGGATATATCTCGATCTTAACCAAATTTATTCAATCCAGCCTTATGGACATTTTATTTTTTTTAGAAAATTGATTACACAATTAGATGAACTCACCCTGGAAGCGTCTTGGGACGAGAATTGCGTTCCTTCGGAGCCGATCGAATCGATCGAGCGAATTACCGATGTCGCCACTTTCAAACAACTGCTACAACAAGCAATTTTCCTTGAATCTCTAACCGCGTTCGATTGCCTCTTAGATAACAACTAACCTCACTCGAAATCAGGTGGCTGTGTGAGATCCCCGGCATCTTGGAGGTACTGGGAATCTGTGCCAAAAAGACCTCGCGAAAACCCCACAAACGCCAATTCTCAACGACAGCGCCACCCGCTCCGTGGTAACGTTAGGGCAACGCTTCATTTTTCACGGTTCTAGACACTCCATGGCCATCGTACTCACCAACGATGACGGTATCGACGCCCCCGGAATCCTCGCCCTTCTCGACGCTCTCAAACAGGTAACGGCGGAAACCCCCGTATTCGTCGCCCCAAAAGGACAACTCTCGGGTTGCGGACATCAAGTCACCACCCACCAACCGATTCACGTGGAACGGCGAAACGCTACGGAGTTCGCGGTTGGAGGCACTCCTGCTGATTGTACCCGCCTCGCGTTGTCTCACCTTTGTCCCAACCCTAGCTGGGTTCTCTCCGGTATTAATGCAGGGGGAAATATGGGCGTTGACGAGTATATTTCGGGAACAGTGGCCGCTGTGCGAGAAGCGGCGTTTCACGGAATTCCGGCGATCGCCATTTCGCAATATCGCAACCGTCTCAAACCCCTCGACTGGGAGACGACGATGCGGTTGGGAACGAAGGTGTTAACGGAACTGATGGCGCAACCGTTGGAATCCGGAGCGTTTTGGAACGTCAATTTACCCCACTGCGATGCGGAAGACGACCCGGAAATCGTGTTTTGCCAACCGAGTCGCTGTCCGTTACCCGTTCAATTTCGCATTGACGGCGAAGCGTTCGTCTATGAGGGGAACTATCAAGGACGCAAACGAATGCCGGAAACCGATGTGGATGTCTGTTTTTCGGGCAAGATTGCAGTGACGCAAATTCAGGTTTAGGGGAAGTGCCACGGTTGAACAAGAATAGCGACGCATTCCCCCACCTCGGAACAGGTGGGGATTAAGGAGCGGCAAGTGGTAGAATAACCTCATCTTGAGGGGTACGGTAAAGGGCGGACCAGATTCCGAAACACCTGGAGACACGACCTCTCAACGAAAGGTAGAACACCCTGTCAATCCTCTGTAGTCGGTTCATCTACGTCAGACTCTAGGTCAACACTCCGGACAGTTTTTGACTGACAACGAGAGAATGCGGGTTTCAGCCATCTCTTAAGACCGTTCATCTAACGAGAGAATGCGGGTTTCAGCGCTTGCCTAGAAAAATGTCCGGACTATTGCTAGGTAAAAGTTGCTCAAATCCCAGCCCCATAGCGGAAACGACTTGGGGGAACTGACGGGCTAAAGTTCCCGTGGTTCGGTGAGAATGCCACCTGTCGCGAGGGTTAACACCTTGTAATCAGACACCATCACTTCGCGCCAGCAAGTGATGGAGCATTCATGTTTAGAACCCCAGCATCTTGGAAATGCCGGGGTTCTGGTAAGACACTCAGATTGTTTTTTTATTCAAGAATCGATCGCAGTCAATCGCGCACGTAGGAGGCATCGATCGCCGCCGCTTTCCAGAGTTTAGCGATCGCAGTTTCACAGAACGGCGTCAGCGACGTCACGAAGAGTCCTTCAGCGGTGTCCGCATCTGTCGCCACCCAAGTCCCGCGCAAACTGACTTCGACGAAATCCTCGTCAGCCGGATAGAGTTCTAGGGAATCGACCCCTTCGCGCCGCGCCGTTTCCGCCAGTTGTTGCAATCCGGGTAAACCCACGGGCAGCAAAAACGAGGCTTGACTCGGTTCGACACACAGAGGCGTCCCCGTCCGCATGGCAAGTTTGACGCGACGGGAGACAAGTTCCTCGGGGGAACTCGCCAAGTATTCCAGGTGCAAGTTGGTTTCGGTATAGGTCAACTTCAGCATGGCTGGCTTTCCCCGTAGGGAACGACGAAAATAAAGGGGACAGATAGCGGACGACTGCACCTTCGACGCTGTTACAAGCTGTCGAGTTTCTGTTCTCGCCAGAACTGTTCGGCGAAAGCAACAGTGGGGTGCATCGGCGCTTTGGGTTTCGATCGCAATTTCAGTCCGGCTTGTGCGGGGGTGCGATCGCCCTTGCGGGAGTTGCAACTGCTACAGGCGGTGACGACGTTATCCCAACTGTGAGGTCCACCTTTTGATTTGGGAAGGACGTGATCTAACGTCAGGTTTCGATGACTGCCACAGTACTGACAGGTATGATTGTCTCGTCGCAGGACTTCCCGGCGGTTGACGCGGGGAACTTTCCAGATGCGCTCGGTTCCAGTGAACTTCATGCGAATGTGTTCGGGAACTTCGAGAACCATCGAAGGCGATCGAACTTGCCAAATACTGGCATTTTCCGTCAGATCGAGGGGTTCGGCTTTCCCCGCCAGCAACAGGACGATGGCGCGTCGCACGTTAATGCGGCTGATGGGAAGGTAGTTTTGGGAAAAGACAACTACCGATTGCCTCAATACATCTGTTACACCGGGTATTCCTGTTATACCAGTCACGGTTTGTCTCCTTAAGCAAAACCCCCACTTCGCGGGTCAGGAGAAGCGGGGGTCACACAATGGTTTACAACAAGTTAGGTGGGGACGATTGCATCTCGATACCCCCCGCTTCCTATAAATTTTAAAAACAGATCGTTGCGATCGGGCGATTTTCGATCTGAGTGGCAATTTGATTCGTTGTGATGTAGTTCCCCGCCGTTTGGCAAAATTGCGCTGACGGAGAAATACCGGTTTCGCTCTCTCTCGATCGCCATTTCGCTTCTGGTCGTTGCGTCTATACCAAAACAGGTACTGGCAACGACAGGAGAAACGGGGAGGCGATCGAATGGTGTGGGCGAAAGCGGTTTCACGGTTTTTTTGGGAAATGCTAGTATTTGATTCTAACTTTTTGCATACTACACTAATAGTACAAGCATTGTCCACCTATTGGAGGAAATTTTCGATGCGTACCCCCACTCGACCTCGTACCTCGACCACGGAGATGGAAGTGACTAGCATCCGTCTGGAGCGAGAACTCAAGGACAGACTCAAGAAGCTTTCAGGGTCTCAAGGGTATCAGGCACTGGTTCGCGACATCCTCTGGAATTACGTTCAGTATAAGTCCGGTGACTACAAACCGCAGTTTTCAAGAGCTGACATTCGAGCCAGCATTCCCGCCACAGCAGAGAAGGAGGAGCGTTGTGTCCTAACTGGCAAGTCTATCCCACCTCACGAACCCATGTTCTTGGGACTCACGCGACAAGGAGATTTGGTTCCCATTAGTTCCGAAAGTTTGGACGGCTAGTTTCTCTTCCCCATTCAGAATCGACGAACCCCGGTATTTGTCCGATACCGGGGTTTTCAAGTCGAGTTTCCCTCAAACTCACATTCCGCGATCGACGATCGACTACTTCCCACTTCCCGGCCCGCCGCCACGAAAGCCACCGTAGTCGCTGCGACTGGGGGTCATAATCCAAACCCCTCGGGAGTAGCCGCCAGATAGGGTCGTTCCGCGACGAGGCCAGTAGGCCGCTTGTTGTTCTTGTCGTAGTTGCAACGCCGATCGCTGACTGTATCCCGCCCAGGCTGCGGAGGTGGCGATGAGTAAACTCGAGAGGGCTAACAGGCGAACTAAAATCATGGGGGTTGGGTCTCAAAAGGTAAAGATTTCAAGTTTGGGTTTAAACTTCCGGTTCGATGCGAACGACGTCTATCGAACCGCCGGTTCGCACGCGATCGAATACTTTTAGAGAAGTGAGATCGATAGGCCCGTCTGGCGTCACTTCCACGTAAAATCCGTAAGAGGCTTTTTCGGGAAATTGGAAATACGCCACCACTTCAGATTTATAAACATCTTCCGTCACGCGGCGAGGGTGAACGGCGTAAATTTTGGCGTAGATTTCCTCGCCGTTTCCGTCGCGAATCCACAGTTGAACTCGCAAGGTTTGGGGAGTATGTTCGTCGGAGGCGATGTCGATTTCGAGTTTGAGGAGATTGTTCTTTCCGCCCATCACCGCGCGATCGCCCACATCGCTATCGCGGATGTTTTTGTTTAAGACCAAGCGTCCGCTTTCTCGGGTGGCTTTCCCAGTCAAAAACGCTAAAATCGCGGTGGCGATCGCACCCGGCCACAAATACCGTCCGTCTACAACCCCCTGTTGCACGTTCACGCGAATGGGAACCGGTTGCTCGATGGGATTTCCCGAGGTGTCGGTGTATTCTAAGACCGCGATGGCGAGGGTGACGGGTTCGTTGTCTTTTTGCGCCTGAACGTCCAAACCCGCCTGTAAATCGGAGTCTTGCCAAGTTCCCGATTCGCCGTCTTCGTACCAAGTTCCCGATTCTTTCCAGGCTTGTTTGAGGGCGGAGGCGATGGGATTTCCTTCTGCGTCGAGAAGTTGCAGTTCGTATGTCACCCAGCGATTGGTGGGAATTTGCGCCACGGCGTTAATGCGCGTCGCCCCGATCGCTCTCGGTTTCATGTCTAACGTCGTCAGTTCGACGGAATCTTCGGGGGGAACCCTTACGGTTTCTTTGATGACGGTGTTTCCTAGAAACCAAGACACGATTAACGCCAACCCTGCGAATCCGGCGGCGAACCAACTGACGAACAAACCAGGTTCGAGAAATTTCGAGGTACGTTCGGTTTTTACTGTAACGGTCATTTTATGTGCTGACGAGTTGTCACGAGCGACGCGATCGAGCCGTGGTGCGATCGACCGTCATCCTCTGCCATCATAACCAACAAAACTTCACGGTTTGGGCTGGGCGACGATCGCCGCGATCGCCAGACAAGTCCAACCGATGAGGAACGCCGCGCCACCGAGGGGCGTCACGATTCCGAGGAGGGGAATTCCCTGCAAACTCAATCCGTACAAACTCCCCGAAAACATCAAAATTCCCACGACAAAAGCGATCCCCGCCCCTTGCAACCATCGAGACGCCAGGTGTTGCGCCAGCAATCCCACCGCCAGCAAGGCCAAGCCGTGGTACATCTGATAGCGTACTCCGGTGGTAAAGGTTTCCAAGGCGCGATCGCTCAACTGTCCCCGCAATCCGTGAGATGCAAACGCCCCCAACGCGACGGCGAGTCCGCTGAATATTGCGCCGAAGGCGAGGAGCGATCGGGTCGTCGGCGTCAGAAACATTTTAGATTTTGCGTCGGTCATGGGATTGATTAAATTGATTTCAAGTCGCTTAAATTATATGATTTTATGTAGGTTGGGTGAAGCGAAGAGAAACCCAACAATACAATTATTTTGAAATAAAATTCAATATTTTAAGAATCAATAAAATTCATATTTTTGTATTCAAACATGAATTAAGTTATAAAAACAATGCTTGTAATTATTGTATTTTAAGGCAAGATTCAAGTTGTAATATTTTTTAATTTTTAAAATATTTCAAAAATTGACGAAAGGCATATTTGTATATTAAAATTTAAAATCAAGACATGATTTGAATCTCGAAAGCGATACTTGTAATTATTGGGTTCCGTTCCTACACCCAACCTACCATCCATTATTGATTATTAATTAACACCATGAATTCACCCAAGCAAAAAATTCAAAAACGAGCCGAACAGTTGCGCGAACAACTGCAAAAAGCCGCCTATGCGTACTACGTCGAAGATAACCCCATCATGGAAGACGAGGTGTACGATCGCCTCTATCGAGAACTGCAAACTCTCGAAGCCGAACATCCCGAACTCGTCACGCCAGATAGCCCCACGCAACGAGTTGGAGACCGACCCGCCGATAAATTTCAATCCGTCAAACATAACATTCCCCTCTACAGCCTCGATAACGCCTTCAACATCGAAGAATTTGCCAATTGGGAAAAACGCTGGAAAAACCAACTGGAAAATCCCATCGACTCCGAGTATGTTTGCGAACTGAAAATCGACGGTTCTGCGTTGGCGTTGACTTACGAAAACGGCATTTTAGTCCGAGGCGCGACGCGAGGCGATGGGGAAACCGGAGAAGAGATTACGCAAAACGTCAAAACCATTCGATCGATCCCTTTAAAACTGCAAGTTGAAAATCCCCCCAGTCGCGTAGAAGTTCGGGGAGAAGCGTTTTTGCCGCTGGAGACGTTCGATCGCATCAACCAAGACCGAGAAGCCAACGGCGAAGCGCCTTTTGCCAACCCGAGAAACGCCGCCGCCGGAACCCTGCGACAACTCGATTCGCGCATCGTCGATCGACGCCAACTTCAATTTTTTGCCTACACTTTATATATCCCCGGAGAAGATGGCGATCGCCCCTTTCACACCCACGAAGAAGCTTTGCAAAAACTGCAAGAATTCGGCTTTCTCGTCAATCCCAATCAGACGATTTGTCGTTCCGTGGAAGACGTGGCGCAATATTACGATCGCTGGGACCGCCAACGCCGCGAACTTCCTTATATGACAGACGGCGTGGTGGTGAAGCTGAATGCGATCGCACTGCAACAGCGCCTCGGATTTACGCAAAAAGCGCCGCGATGGGCGATCGCACTGAAATATCCCGCCGAAGAAGTTCCCACCACCGTCGAATCGGTGACAGTACAAGTGGGGCGAACGGGTGCGTTAACCCCAGTGGCGAACCTGAACCCCGTGCAACTGGCGGGAACCACCGTGTCTCGCGCGACGTTGCACAACGGCGATCGCATTGCAGAACTGGATTTACACATCGGCGATACCGTCGTGGTTCGCAAAGCCGGAGAAATCATCCCCGAAGTGGTGCGCGTCCTCCCCGAATTGCGCCCTGAAAACGCCCCAGCGGTGGAAATGCCAAATTCCTGCCCCGAGTGCGGTCAACCCGTGGTCAAGCCCGAAGACGAGGCGGTAACGCGATGTGTCAACGCCTCCTGTCCGGCGATTTTGCGGGGGTCGCTGAAACATTGGGCGAGTCGCGGTGCGTTGGATATCGACGGGTTGGGGGAAAAGCTGATTTCGCAGATGGTCGATCGCCGTTTCGTGCAGTCGGTGGCGGATTTGTACCAGTTGCAACCCGAGACTCTGGTGGTATTGGAACGGATGGGGAAAAAGTCGGCGGAGAAGTTGGTGGGGGCGATCGCATCCTCCAAACAGCAACCCTGGTTTCGCGTACTGTACGGTTTGGGAATCCGTCACGTGGGGAGTGTCAACGCGCAAACCCTGGCGCAGCGTTTCCCCAGCGTGGACGAGTTGGCGACGGCGACGGTGGAGGATATCGCCGCTGTGGAGGGAATTGGGGAAATTATTGCCAGTGCGATCGTAGATTGGTTTGGGATTCCGGCGAATCGGGAGTTAGTCGATCGCCTGCGGGAAGCCGGATTGCAACTGCAAGGAACCGCCAGCCAACCCGAAACCGAAAGCAACGCACATCTACAGGGTCAAACCTTCGTTCTCACGGGAACGCTTCCCACCCTTTCTCGCAACGAGGCGAAATCGCTCATCGAGAAAGCGGGGGGGAAAGTGACGGGTTCGGTGAGTTCTAAAACGAATTATGTGGTGGTTGGCGAGTCGCCGGGGTCGAAGTTGGCGAAAGCCGAAAAATTGGGAATTCCGCTGTTGTCGGAGGAAGCGTTGTTGAAACTGCTGAAATCCTCTTAACAACAGATCGTCGGCAAGAAGTCAAGAGGATAACAATACTTTTTCTGGTTTTAAGAAATAACTCAAATTGTTCTTGAAATAATCGAGAATAACTGCTTTGACTACAGGAACAGTCACAGAATTTCCGAGTTGTTTGTAAGCCGCAGATTTATCGGGATGAAGTTGATACCAATCGGAAAAACCTTGCAATCTCGCACACTCTCTAGGTGTTATTCTTCTCGGTTTATTATTTGTGACAACTCCTAGCCTATGAGCATCAGCACTTGTCAAAGTAATAGAGATACTTTCAGGATCTAAAAACTTGAAAACCTCAAATGACATATTTCCACAAACAGGGCTATATTTGCTATTTTCTTCTTTGAGATATCCTTTAGATAAAAGTTTATTAATAACTTCTTCTATGTCTGAAGACAAATAAAACGTTTTTATTTGCTCTAAAGTTAAATTTTTTCCATCTTGATGAGTTCCAAAAATTTTTTTTCTTCGATTGGAAACCAGCAAATTCATAAATCGTCGTTCAGCTTCGCTACACTCCCCCTTAATACCTAAATCCCAAGAATGAATTGAATTTCCTCCTCTAAAGTCAATGAGTCTAACTCCATGTAGATTTTGAAAGTCACCATTAACGGCTCGTTCGAGCATTTTTGTAAATTCTTCCGAGCAGAAATACTCGTAGCTAACATCCGTTTCTAAAATATCTTTTACTGTCTTTATCTGAAAAACATTGTTAAAGAGATTTCCTTGAATTGCTCCTTTTTTAAAAGAGTGAGAATCAACAGCTCCTTTATCAGAATGCAAGCTGAGTTGTGGTTTTTTTCCTTTAAGTCCCAGAATATAAATTCTAACTCGGTTTTGCGGAACATCAAAATTACTGCTATTTAATAGCAAGTAACTTACTCCATAACCGAGCTTTTCTAAGGCATGAATAATTGTTTTTAGGGTTTTTCCTTTGTCGTGACTGATTAAACCTCGAACATTTTCCAACAAAAAGCCAGTCGGCTGATATTGTTCTAGGAATCTTTCAACTTCAAAGAATAGTGTACCGCGAGTATCACCAAATCCTTTTTGTTTTCCAGCATAGGAAAAGGGTTGACAGGGGAATCCAGCCAATAAAAAATTAAATCGCCAATTCAAGTTTGAAATGCAACGGTCTCCGATCCCTGACTATAAAATACCTCAGAAGGGGTTCGATAGTCAAGAGATTTTCGAGGACGATCGTTGAGTAAATCTACTGCTTTTTTTACCGCATCCGGTGACAAG
>NZ_JAQNCQ010000152.1:0-2724 GCF_028368005.1 Geitlerinema sp. CS-897
AGCCTGTGGAATCGTTCTGGCGGGGACTTGAAGTTATCTGAGTTCAAGTCTAGTCAAGAGGTTGAGAAGCAGGAAATCCTTGGTGTGAACCAGGGAATCTCCCTGCATACCCGATAGGGTTGCTGAGAGAGGATGTCAACACTTCCAAAGTCTGTAAGTCTGTAAGCTTATGGAATTTGGAAGCCGCTCACGAGCGGAGCCTTCACGTGCTGTCACCCGCACCGCTGACCGAAACGAATGGGATTTTAGCCAAAACCGCGAGAATCCTATGTTTCTAATCTTCGATCGAACAAATTGACATTCTCACCGTCCCTCTCGTCCTTCTAGGGCGGTGAGAATGTCAAGGACATTGGCTTACAAATCTAACACCTGCACTGCTTTCCGTTTCGTCTCTTCTCCCCGGCGATCGTACCTGGCCGTCATCGTCGGCGACGAATGTCCTGCCAACTTCTGAACGGTAACGATATCGACGCCCGCATCTAACAAATCCGAACAGAAGGTGCGCCGAAAATCGTGGGGGCTGAACGGCTGTAATCCCGCCTGTTTTGCTCGCTTCTGCAAAATCCACAGCACCGCTTGGGGTGTCATGTGGTTGTACTGGATATGTCCCCCTTTACGAACCGGACAGAGTAACGGTCCGGGTTCGTCGCCGCGCACTTCGAGCCAAACGTTGACTCGAGCGATCGCCACCTCTGGCAAATACACGCGCCGATATTTTCTACCTTTGCTACAAACGACGTCTAACGCGCCAGTGGACTCTTCAAAATCTTTCAGCCGAAGTTTGACTGCTTCGGCCCGACGCAATCCCGCCCCGCGCAGGATGGCAATTAAGGCAGCGTCGCGAATTCCCAACACGGACTCGTCGCGATCGCACGTTTTCATCAGTGCGCGAATTTCTTCTTGAGACAGAGCGCGACCTTGCAGTTTGCTGCTGGCTTGGATTTTTGGCAGTTCCACAGCGTCGCTGTAATCTCGTACAGATATTAATCCTAGCTTGCGAGCTTCCTCCAAAACGCGTTTGAGTGCCGAGAGCATTTTACAGACGGTGGTGGGTTCGAATCGTTCGAGCAGCGCGTTCTGCACAACCGAGGTATGCTCGTAACGGAGCTGTTTCCAGTCGAGGGTGAGAGCGTCACATTCGCCGTGGGTGAGTAAGGCAGCAATGGTGTCGAGGGACTGTCGCATGGTAGGACGAGACCCTGGTGCCAAGTGGTGGAGATAGACCATTGCCGGATGTCGGGATAGTGGCAGCGGTTCGGACAGTTGTAGGGGGTGAGGGGACGTATCGCGCACAGAAACCGTCATTTGCTTGTGTGAAGGAGCCTTTCTAACAAATTATCTTAATCGACAAAGACTTCTCTTGCTCCGCTACCCAAAATTCAGCGGGTTTTTCACAACAGCTCGACCGGGCGCAATGCTTTGCTTTTCGAGTCGTCCAAGAACTCCACAGGACGTTTGGCGAAGCAAGGTCAGTGTAATTGATTGAACGGCTTGCCCGCCACCTTACCGCTCGGCTCTCATCCCGACGCTGACCTTCATCTGCAGCACGGGGCTTCTCGCCGAGGGAGCTAAAATTCCAAATAAAGCTCGCCCCCACCTGCTAGGGTGCGAGGTGGGGGTTTGGGCGTTGCGCTCTTGTTCAAACTGAGTCAGCCGGAGTGCTTTTCTCGAAATTGGGCTGATATTGACTGGGATCGACTTGCTCTTTAATGGTTTTCCATACCATTAACACCCCATCTAACCAACCGTTGGCAAAAACAATGCGACTTTGGGGGTCTGATTCTAATAACTGGGCAAAGTCTGGATCGTGAAAACGTGATTGCTGAGGGTATTCTTTCAGATCTAGAAATGTCCAGAGATATTCTAGTACGTCTTCATCTAAATGGGTGGCGACAGGGGCGACTCGCTCGAAGTGCCGAAAGTCTTTGTAGGAAAGTTTTGAACTCGAACGAATTCCCAACTCAAATCCTTCTTGTTGAACCTTGCGGAGGAGAATACTTTTCTCAGCTTGTAGGCGCTCGACCAAATTTTCCGATTCTGTCGCTTGGACTTTTAATTCTTGATGAAGAATAGCCATTTCCAAGGCCTCCTGGCAAACTGCCGAGATATTAAGGTGTTGCTTGACAGGTTGAAGTCGTTCAAACAGCGCATCTGGCATCGCGATGGTAACTCTTCGACTCATGACTTCCTCCTGCAAACCGTATCTTTTTATACAATAAACTATTAATTACATAATATATGCTAACTACATAATTTGTTACATAAGATACGGTTTTTTCCTAAAAAGTATGCAATTAATTTATCGATACTGATAAGCCACGGCGCTCAAAAATGCTTTCCTTTAAGGCTTTTGAGCGATAACTCTAAGTTCGCGATCTTAGACAAGTTATGTAATTCGTGTGGGGAATAAAGGAGATCGATTTCTGGAGCTGTCAACCCAGACTTCCTGCTATACAAAGCTTTTAGGAGCTGACGCGAATCGTTTACCAAAAACAATGGGTTTGAAGCCCCGCCCCTTCGACTTAGCTCAGGGCAAGCCTTCTAGGGCGGCTTTTCTTCCTGCAACCTGTCGATCCAGTCCTCTATCAATTGGGTCATTGTCTTTTCTCTCTGCTGGGCAATCCGCCTAAGCTTTTGAAGCCTAGAGACAGAGACCCTAATGCTCAACCGTTCTTTTGGCATAAATGTGTACCCGATGGCTATCCATCCATGCGATCGTAGGCA